>JANTFG010000099.1 GCA_024763555.1 Thermoanaerobaculales bacterium | reverse complement strand
CTGGGTCGGGAAGACTCTGAACAGCCGGAATCGTCCATCCCGGCCGATCTCTCGACACCGACTCTGGAGCCAGGAGCGGATTTTGTCCGCATTCCCGTTTTCCTCCGTTCCCTGCAGGCTGTAGGAGGAGAAATCCTCGGCGATTTTTTTCTGTGAAACCAGGATGTAGTCGATCTTCCACCGGCTCAGTTCCTCGTCGAGGCCTCCCTCACCAGCCTCGATCAGCGTGAAAGCTCGCGGCTGGCAGTTGGGGGCGTCTGTTCGGACCCACCGTCTGAGGTAGAGGGTGCGGTCCTCTCCCCAGACCCAGACGCGGACGCCCGGTGGTGTCCGATGATTGAGGTGCTGGATAACAGGTGTCAGGAGACCGCTGTCATCAAGGTATTTCTTGGCGCTGATTTCTCCGGACAGATAGCGGATCGATTCCCCCTGATCCACAACGATCCACTGGCCCAGGATGAAGGGGAGTGAGAGGACAGCCGGCAGTACGAGGCACAGGTTCCAGAGGAGGCGGGAAAGCGGTCGGATCGAGACTCTGTCAATGAAGTCCGGGAGCCAGAGACAGGTGGGGAGCATCCCCGGCAGCATGACGCGGCAGGCCGGACGGGCGAGCATGAAGAACACTGAGATGCCTGCAATACTGAACCAGGGCAGCTCCCGCCGCCTCCATCCGAAGAAGATGATGCCCGGAATCAGGAGTGCCCAGAGGGGGTGGAGGTGCTCGTCGGTCAGGGGGTTCTCGGTCGCGTGGTAGAGCCAGGGGGAGAAACGCCATTTGGGAGGAATGGGGCTGAATGAGGTCATGACGGCGGCCTCGCGGGCGGCCGGAGTCTCCGGCGCCGTTTTCAGGGTCCCGAAGGGGTAGAGAGGATCCCCCCTGAGTTCCAGATTCCGCAGGTACCAGGGGGCGGCAAAGAGGAGCGAGGCGCCGAGAAAACCGATCAGCAGCAGTCTCTGTTCCTTTCTCTGTTGACGACCGAGTTTCCACAGAGATTCCAGCAGGAGCAGGCCGATGATCGGAATCGCGGTGTACTTGACGCCGAGGGCCATGCCCCAGGCCAATCCGGCGGGGCCTGGTGTCGGGTCGGGGTCATCGAATATCAGTCTCCATCCCAGCAGGATCAAAAGGCTGAGAAAAAACTCCACGTAGGCCACCGACATCGCAAGGACCGCCATCGGCGTCAGGATGACGAAGGCCAGGGTCATCAGCCGGGCAAAGGTGGAACTACGGTCCTCGATGAGCAGGCCGAGGCAGAGGAGGGCGGCGCAGAGGGCAAGAAAACGTGGGCCGCCCTTTCCTCCGGTCGCAGAAGCCCAACCGAAGAGGATTTCCGTATTGGCGGGAAAGAGGAGACGGGGATTGCCCGGGGCCTGGTCCCAGCTGCCCGAAAGTGCCCACTGCTGGGGCGCGAGAAGGTGATAACCAAGCTCATCTCTGGTATCCGGGGGAACGCTCGCCATCCAGATGGCGCCGAAGATCAGGGATGATACGAGAAGGAGAGCGGGAAGCGCATGAAGGTCGAAGCCCGAAGCAAGGTGGATTCCCTCGACAAGGATTCTCCGGAGTCGGCGGGTACCAACAATGGCGGAAATCCCTAACCCGATTGAAAAGAGTGGAATCCAGATCAGTTCCGTATAGACGCCTGCCGCCAGAGCCACGATGCCGAAGAGGCAGAGCAGTGCCCATCCCATAACAAAGTGGAGCGCGATCCGCCTGATGTGAGAAGTCTCACTCCCACCCCAACCGAGAAGACGGCCCGGGATCACACCGAGGCCCAGGAGGGCCGACAGAACCACGAGGCCGCTGGCGAGCCAGGAGAGAAAGCGCAGGGCGGAGATTACGGCCATTCCCAGTTGCCAGCCGAAGGTCAGCGACGCGGTCGAGACGATGAGCAGGAAGAGCAGTACGATTGTGGGAAGGAGTACTTCGCGGTGTCGGGACACGGAGATCCTCTTTGCGATCATCTCATGATGCTCGTCGGTCGTTTGCACGGATCTCCACGATGGCTTCGCCCTCCTGGCTCATTCTAACATCCCGACAACGCCTGGAGCTGTCGTACAATCAAGGCATGAGAAGGGTCCGGCTTGCCATTGCGGCTATTGTGCGAGTTTGTTGATTGGGGTAAGAATTGATAAACTCTTACCTGGAGGCTGAGATGCAGGTCACAACAAAAGGGCAGGTCACGGTCCCGGTGGAGATTCGGGAGAGCCTCGGTATTTATCCCGGGACGGAAGTAGAATTCGAAATAGTCGGTGAAACAGTGGTGCTCCGGAAGGCCCCCGGCCAACGCAGGCGTGGCCGTTCGATTGTCGCGAGGATGCGTGGCAGGGCGACGGTTAAAATGAGTACGGATGAAATTATGGCCCTGACCCGAGGCGAGGCGTGAAGACTGTACTTGTCGATAGCAATGTCCTGATTGACGTGCTGACGGATGATCCGAAGTGGGGTGACTGGTCGGCAGAACAGATCGAAAGACTTGGAGATGACTCTGTTCTTGCTCTCAATCCAATCATCTACGCCGAGGTTTCAGTCGGTTTTGAGCGCATTGAGGAGTTGGAAGATGCTTTGCCGAGCAATTTTTTCGCGAGACTTCCTCTACCCTGGGAAGCTGCGTTTCTTGCAGGGAAGTGCTTTCTGGAATATCGGCGAAGTGGAGGACTTCGTCGTTCCCCTTTGCCTGATTTCTACATCGGGGCACACGCCGCGGTATCCGGTTTGCGGCTCTTAACTCGAGATGGGAAGCGATATCGCAGTTACTTTCCGAGGGTAGTCATGGTGACGCCGGAGGTGGACGGAGACGAGTAAGGGAGACGAGCAGGAGACGTTTTTTTTTCGAAACGTCTTTCGGCCGGCACAGAGCCGGCCGCTTTTCTCTGTTCCGGCCTGAGTCCCACCAGGATCGACCGGGTTAGAATGCCCATATGAGAAGGCAGGCAGCGAATATGAGAAGACCCCGGGCTCACCTGATAGCTGTCCCCCGTAAGAAATCCCCATGCGCCCTTCCGGGCGACGGAGGCGACGTATGAAAACCCGGTACCGTCGAAATGATCAAAGCCTCCAAAGAAGTCCAGGCCTCATCGAGCCTCTCCGCCCCGAGGCCGGGAATCAGGCCGGATCTCCAGCACTCAGCCGTGCTCAGCCGGCTTCTCTTGATTATTGAGCCAGGCACCTCCTCGTGGCTGATGGCCCCAGGCCGATCAGTGGAGGATCATTCTCATCTCAAAAATCCCTGTTCTCCGAGAGGATTTTGAGATTTCGGCGGAACTGCTCCCAGGAGACCCGGTTGAGGGCGCTTCCTCTTCTCCATTCCTTCCAGCCCTGCTCGTCGAGGGTCCTCAGTTCACGAATCTCGGGATTACGGCGGTGCTCGGCCGGTGAGAACTCCGGATGGAGGCCTGAAGGGGCCTTCCGGTTGAAGGGACAGACGGCATTGCAGCGATCGCATCCTGCGAGATCCGGCGGGATCGCGCGCGCAAAGGTCTCCTCGATTCCGCCCCTGTGTTCAATGGTCAAATAGGCGATACAGCGGCGGGCATCCAGTACCCGTTCTCTGACGAATGCGCCGGTCGGGCAGGTGTCGAGACAGGCCCTGCATCTGCCGCAATGGTCGCGGGCTGGTTTATCGGGCTCCAGATCCAGGTTTAAGAGCAGCAGGCCGAGAAAGATCTCGGAGCCGAATTTCCGGTTGATCAGCATGGTGTTCCTGCCGATCCAGCCGAGGCCGGCCCGGGCCGCCCACTCCCGTTCGAGAATCGGTGCGGTATCGACCACGGCCCTCCATTGAATGTCCGTGTCGGAGGTTGCGAGACTCCGGCCGAGGCGGACCAACTTCTTCTTCATGACCCGGTGGTAATCCCGACCGGCGGCGTAAGACGAGATTCGGCAGTATCCGGGCCCGGGCTCCTCGGGGGAATCCTGGTGGTAACTCATGGCGACGGCCAGGACGGAGCGGCAGCCCGGCAGAAGCCGCGAAGGGTCGCGTCTCAGTTCCCGGTGCCGATCCAGATAGTCCATCGTGCCGTGCATTCCCGCGTTCAGCCAGGTCTCAAGATGGAGCCAGCTCTCAGCGGCGCCGGTTGAGGCAATGCCGGCCAGGTCGAAACCTTCGTCCAGCGCCCGGCTCTTGAGGAGAGATGCCGTGATCTTCATCTCCCGAGTCTATTACATCGTTGAGGCAAAGATGGCAGATCGGGGAGGTCATTTCGGCCGGACTGAGGCTCCCGGTCTTGGCAATTATAGTGCCAAATCCGGCATCTTTTTTGCATCGGAAGCCGGGCGACCCGCCTCTGCGGGAACAGGAGGAGTCATCATGGATTCAGCAATGATCGAGGTCCGTGAACTGGTCAAGGACTATGGCCGGACTCGGGCGCTCCGCGGGATTGATTTCAGCGTTCCGCGGGGCCAGATCGTCGGTTTCCTCGGACCGAACGGCGCCGGAAAGACGACGACGATGAAAATCATCACGGGATATCTCGAAGCCACTTCCGGACAGGCCCTCGTTCGGGGACTTCCGGTCGAAGAACATCCCCTGGAAACCCGGGCACATATCGGCTATCTTCCCGAAAATGCGCCCCTGTACGAGGACATGATGGTCCAGGAATTCCTGGACTTCGTGGCCGATATCCGACAGATCCCGGCAGCGCAGCGCCGCCAGCGTTTCCGGCTGATGACGGAGGTCTGCGGGATCGGAGATGTGCTCTCGAAGAATATCGGTGAGCTATCAAAGGGTTTCCGTCAACGTGTCGGCCTGGCCCACGCCATGATTCACGACCCGGAGATCCTCATCCTGGACGAACCTACCAGCGGCCTGGATCCCAACCAGATCGCCGAAATCCGCAAACTCATCCGCGAACTGGGCCGGGAAAAAACCCTGATCCTCTCAACCCACATTCTTCCCGAGGTGCAGGCGACATGCGATCGGGTCATCATCATTTCCGACGGCAAACTGGTGGCCGATGATACCGTCCAGGGACTGATGACGGGAGATGGCGCACGGATCCAGGTACTGGTGGCCCCCAGGGGTGAGAGCCCGCTGGAGATGGAAAAGGTCGTGGAGTCTCTTCAGAAGCCCGACTCGGTGCGTTCGGTTTCGGTGGTCGGCGAGAAGGAGGACGGCCTGGCCGTCGATGTCCTCTCGGATGCTGCGGTCGATGCCCGGCGGGATATTTTTGAGGCGGCGATTGCCGCTGATCTGGCGCTTCTGGAAATGCAGAGGCAAAGCGTCAGTCTTGAGGAGACTTTCCGCCGCCTGACGATGGAAGATGGAGGTGAGCATGTCTAAGACCCTGACGATTGCGCGTCGGGAGATCAGTGCCTATTTCAACTCGCCGATGGCCTACATCGTTGTCGGCGCTTTCCTCCTGATCTCCGGTTATCTCTATTTCAGCACGGTTTTTCTTGCGGGGACGGCCTCGCTTCGTTCCTTCTTTTCCCTGACCCCGCTGCTGCTCGTGATTTTTGCCCCGGCCGTGGCCATGCGCCTGGTTTCCGAAGAGCTGCGATCGGGCACCCTGGAACTGCTGACGACCATGCCCGTTCGGGACGAAGAGGTCATTGCCGGGAAGTTCCTTGCAGGTCTCAGCGTTGTGGCCTCAGGTCTCCTGATGACCCTGGCCTACCCCCTGAGTATCGCCACGGTGGGCGACCTGGACTGGGGGCCGGTCATCGGCGGCTATCTCGGGCTGTTGCTCTGTGCCGCGGCCCTGATCGGCATCGGTATCATGGCTTCGACCTGGAGTCGCAACCAGATCACGGCCTTCATTCTGGCTCTGATGATCGGTCTGGTGCTCTGGCTGTTTGACAAGGTTACCTTTTTCGTTCCGGCATCTTTAGGCCGAGTCCTCGAATATCTTTCCATCGACTTCCATTTCCGAAACATCGCGAGGGGCGTCATCGACACCCGCGATCTGCTCTACTATTTTTCGCTGCTGTTGATCAGCCTGTTTCTGGCCGTTCTCGCCCTCCGGCGGCGGCACGCCTAGGGGGATGTGATCATGAAGAAAAAAAATCTCCTTGAAAATTCTGTCTTTGCCGGGGGCCTGATCGGGATCATCGTTCTCCTGAACATTCTTGGTCTTTCCGCCTTCAAACGCCTGGATTTGACAAAAGAGGGCCAGTACACCCTCTCTGAGGTCTCAAAGGAAGCGGTTGCCGATCTCGAGGACCAGCTGACGATCAAGGCCTATTTCTCCAGGGATCTTCCGGCGCCCTATTCCACGAACGCCCGCTATGTCCGGGATCTGCTGGACGAGTATTACAACGCGTCCGACGGCAAACTCTCCTACGAGTTCCTCGACCCTCTTTCTCAGGAAAGCGAGAAGGATAAAGAGAAACGAAAAGAGGTCCGTAAGGATATCTTCGGTCGGAGTATTCGTGAACAGACGGATATGGAGCGGGAGCTTCAGTCGGAAGGCATCCAGCCGGTCGAGGTCCGGGTCAACGAGGGCGATAATCTCGAGGTCAAGCGGGTGTATATGGGAATTTCTCTGCGCTACGGGGACGAACAGGAATCGATCCCCGTCGTGACCGATACCTCCAAGCTGGAATACGATCTGACGACCCTGATCCGGAAGATGAGCCGGACGAAGATCCCGGTCATCGGCCTGATCACGGGGCGCGAGGGCCTGGATCCCCGCAAGGACCTGTCCAACCTGATGGGTCTCCTCAAACAGCAGTATGAGCTCCGCCAGCTGGATCTCGAAAAGGATCCGAAGATCCCGGAAGACGTCGATGCGATTCTTGTGACCGGACCGAAGGAGGCCTTCACCCCCGAGGAATCGAAGACGATGGAGGACTTCATCCACGCGGGACACGCGGCGGCCTTCCTCCTCGACCCGGTCCGTGTTGATCTTCAGACCACTGAATACACCGAGCTGCACCACGGACTGGACGGACTCCTGGCCGATCTCGGAGTTAAGATTGTGCCCGGAGTGCTGCTGGATGCGGACTGCGCCCAGATCAATGTCACCGAGCAGCGCGGCTTCATGAGAATCCAGCGACCGATCCGCTATCCCTTCCTGCCGACCGTCGAGAAACTGGACCAGAACAAGCCCCTGCTGCACGGTCTCTCGAACATCATCTTCCCCTTTACGAGCGCACTGGAGATCCTTCCCAAAGACGGTGTCACCTCCGATGTTCTCGTCCAGTCCTCCGATAAAAGCTGGACCCAGGCGCTCCCCCTGGACCTCAATCCACTCCAGCGCTGGCCGGCGACCATCAATTTCGATGGACCGCACCCGATGGTTGTCGCCCTTTCAAAGGCGGTGGACGAGAAAAAGAAAGACGAAGAGGCCGGACCCCAGTGGCGCGTGCTGGTTATGGGGACCTCGGCGATCATCCAGAATCAGTTCATGTCTGAGAGTTCGAAAGCCCTGGCCCTCAACCTGGTGGACTGGCTTGTTCTGGATCAGGCGATGTTCCAGATCCGTTCGCGGGGTCTGGCGGAGGCGCCGATTAAGGAGATCTCCGATGTTCATCGGAATGTCATCAAGTACGGCAATATCATCGGAATCCCTCTTCTCTTCGTGATTTTCGGTATTATCCGCTGGCGGATGAGGGAACGGAAACGCCGCCTGGTGGCCTCGATGGCGGGAGGTGCCTGATGAAACGTTCGACCCTCATTGTTCTCGGTCTCTTCGTCCTCCTGCTGGCCCTGGCCCTGATGCTCTCGAGAAAGCCCGCTCAGCGCGGCACCCGGGAGCTGAACCTCAGCTCCATCAAGGCGGAGGAACTCGCCGCCATCGAGATTCAGAAGGCGGGCGAGGAAAAGCCGGTGGAGCTGGCCAAGAAAGATGGTGTCTGGAAACTGAAAGACGGTCATCTGGCCGACCCTGATGCCGTCGATCGGGCTGTGAAAGCAATTGCGGAGATTTCCACCGACGATTTCATCAGCAGGTCTGCCTCACGTCAGGAGAAGTACGGCGTCAGCAAAGAGAAGGGTCTGAAAATCAGCCTGAGGAGAAGCTCCGGATCTCCGATCAGCCTGGTGCTGGGGTCCTCGGACAAAGGTGGCGCCTTCATCCGAAGGGAGGGAGAGAAGGAGATCTTCAAGCTGAAGCGAAACATCTCCTATCTCTTCCCGACCGAAAGCAAACGCTGGCTGAAACTCAAGCTGGTGGACTTCAAAATCGAGGATCTCAAAGGCGCCAGGATTGCCCTTGCCGGGGTGCAGGCCTATGAACTCCTGCCGACCGAGGATGAGCAGGTGTGGAAGCTTTCCGATTCCTCAGTGCTGCCGGAAGGTTTCCGCTTTGACGGCAAGGCGGCCCGGGCTCTGGTGCAGCAGGCTGTCAGCTGTCGGGCCACCGAAATCGTCGATGAGGCGCCGGAAGGCGTTGAAACCGGCCTTGGAGAGGCTGAAGATCGGATCACGCTCAACGGGGATGGTGCTTCGGTGAGCCTCCACCTCGGGGCGACGACGGAGAAGAACCTCGTCTGGGCCCGGGTCGACGGCCGCGATCGTCTCTTCAAAATCCCCGAGTACCAGGCGAAGAATCTTCGGAAGAAACTCGAGGATCTCCGGGATATGCGCCTGATGAAGATCGATCCAGAGAAGCTGAGTGATCTCCGGATTCAATCCGGGAAGACTTCGATTCACCTGGTCAAGGGAGAACAGGGCGACTGGAGCATTGATGAAAAAGCTTCCCGACCGCCCCAGGACTTCAACTTCGATCCCGCGATGGTCGAGGGTTTCATCAGTTCTTTGGAGAATCTGAGAGCGGAGAAATATTTCGGAGCAAAGGCGCCGGCAAAGACCGGTTTCAATCACCCGCTGATCCGGATTGAGCTGGAGTCCGCCGCTTCTCCTCCGATTCAGCTTCTCGTCGGGCGTGAGATTAAACAGAAGGAAGGCGCGTCGCTCTTTTACGCTCAGGGAAATGCCGACGACATGATCTACGGTATCCCGGCCTTCCAGAAGGAGCGCCTCTCCCGGGGATGGGAGCTCTTCCGCAAGATCAATCGGCCGCCGGGGGGTGGAATGGGGAATATCGACCCCGCGACCCTGGCCAAGTTGCCGCCCGAAGTCCGTCAACAGCTGCTTCAGCAGATGCGGCAGCGGCAGCAGATGCAGCAGATGCAGCGCCGGACGCAATAGGGCGCGGTTTTCAGCAGCAATGGATGGGGGCGCGGAGATCGCGCCCCAATTTTTGATGCCGGCGTTTGGGTCGTCAGGAGCCCGGAAAACGCAGAGAGTTCCTGATGATCTTCAGGCCTTCAGGGATCATTTCTTCTGTCTTCGTCTCCTTTGATTTCAGAAAACACCTTGCCCAGGGAAGGGGCTTGTGCGATCATCCGCCGCCTTGAGGCCGGAGAACCCGGCCGGGAGGTGTCTCATGGTGTGGAAAACTCCGGCTTCGGGGCCGCTGCGGGTTCTCGCTGATTATCTCCAGATCATTCTCGGGGCGACGCTGGTCGGAATCGGGACCAATTTGTTCTTCGTCCCGAATAAGGTGGTTTCGGGAGGTGTGACGGGGATTGCGATCCTCATGCACTACACCCTGGGGACGAAGGTCGGTCTGGTGAATCTCCTGCTCAATATTCCCCTGATGGTCATCGGCTGGCGCTGGGCCGGAGGGATGAAGTTCCTGCTGCGCACGATTGTAGCCGTCGTCGTCATGTCGGCCGTCATTGATTTCTCGGCGCCCTTCCTCCTGCCGCCCACTGGGGATCGTTTGCTCGTCATCTGCTACGGGGGACTTCTGGATGGTCTGGGTATGGGCCTGGTTTTCCGTGCCCGCGGGACGACTGGGGGGACAGATGTCCTGGCTCGGATTGCGCACCGCACCCTGGGCCTCGGTATCGGACAATCACTGCTGGCGATGAACCTCCTGATCTTTGGCGCGGCGGCCTTTGAATTCGGCGCGGAGGCGGTGATGGTGGCCCTGGCCCTGGCCTTTGTCTCGGCCCGGGTGCTGGATACCGTTCAGAGCGGATTCTCAGTGGCCCGACAGGCCATCATCATGACGAAAAAACCGGGAAGGGTTCGCGACGCCATTTTCCAGTATCTCGGCCGTGGTGTGACCTTCATCGACGCGACCGGCGGTTTCAGCGGTGAAGCCCGGCCGATGGTCTACGTGGTCGTGGCAGCCCACGAGGTCGCTCGCCTGAAACTCAGGGTGGCCGAGGTCGACCCCGAGGCCTTCGTCGCAATCTCCAAGGCCCAGGAAGTCCTCGGTGAAGGCTTCAGACCAACCGCGATCGAGCTGCAGGAGGGCTGAGGCCGGATGAGGTATTTGCGATGTGCTCTGGTTTGAGGCGAAGCGGTCGAGTGGAGACGGCCGCTTCACGGCCTGCCCGTGCTAGCGGAAGGCGTCGGGATACAAGCTTCCCTCCCGTCCAGGGCAAGAAATGAACCAGGGCTTCCACGGATTGAAGAAGAAGACAATCAACTGTGGCCGATCATATTTCATTGAACGGCCACAAGCCTCTGCGCCTCTGGTGCTCTGCCCCCCTCTGCGTAACTGTCATCCTCCGTTAGCGCCCCTCCGGGCACTCTCGCGCGCCCCGCGAAACGAATGTGTTCTGCTTGATGTCTCCCCTGGTCTTGACGGTTGACGACAATAGACATACAATTGACTTCGAGATGTAGTCAACCATGCTGACCAAACTCATGCCCGTTGCTCGTGTGAAAGTTCTTGCGTTCCTGCTCATGAACGCTCCGAAGGCCTTTTACCTGAGAGAGATCGCTCGTCGATCCGGGGTGCCTCTTAGATCAGTGCAGCGTGAGGTGGAGTTGCTTGAGGACATTGCTCTGATTGAGCGGGAAAGGCGAGGGAAGCAGGTCTTTGTTCACGTCCGGATGTCCCATCCACTGTTTTCTGATCTTCATTCTCTCCTTGTGAAGACCGAGGGCCTCGCAATCCCGCTTCGGTGTGCCCTTGAAAAAGTAGGTGGGGTGGAAGCGGCAGCCGTTTATGGCTCAGTGGCATCCGGAACCGATACGGGCGAGAGTGACATTGATTTATTAGTCGTGGGAAGTTTAGACGAGCTGGTGTTTCACGATGCCGTTTCAGTCATCGAGGAAGAACTCGGCAGACCCGTCAACTATAGCCTGATGACGCCCACCGAAATTCGGAACCGGCTCGGGAAGGACGACCCTTTTCTGGCCCGGGTGCTCGGTGGGAAGTTGATTCCATTAATTGGCGATCTCCATGACTTTTGAGTGGCTTCTCAGTCGTCGGAAGATTCATCGCCACCGCGCAACCGGTGAGGAGATTCAACGTATTCTCCAGCTTGCCGAACGGGATCTTCGAATCGCCCGGCTGACGATGGCGGAGGACTGGGACTGGGGCTTTTCAATAGCCTCCAACGCCGTTCTCCAGTCCGCACGGGCCTACATGTACTCATGCGGATTCCGGCCGGCCTCTGCTCAGGGTCACAAGAACACTTTTGCCTTTATGCGGATTGCGCTGGGCGACGAGTTTTCATCGCTCATCGGGTACTTTGACCGCATGAGGACCAAGCGTAACCAGGCCATTTATGACGTCGCCGGTATGATTACGGAAAAAGAGGCGCAGGCGATCTTCGATCATGCCGTTGTTTTTGTCGCCACCATCAGGGAGCGCATTCAACAAGAAGAGGAATCAGGGGCAGACGACTGAGTTTCGCGATTGGTGGCTGGAGCGACGAGATGGGACGACGGCAGAGGTCACGGAGCACGCGGACAGCGGAAGGTCGGCCCTGCTCTTCCCCGATGCCGGGGCGCTTGGGCGAGGTGTGGGGGCCTCAAGTTACTCTACAGCCTAAATACCCCCATCAGGGCTTCCCGTGTACACTGGAACTGAAAACGGAGGAGCCCATGGAGCTGAATCGACGGGACGCCGGAGTGATGATGGCCGCGGCTGCCTGTTCTCTTGCGGTCCCGCGGAGCGGGGAAGCCGGGCAGGAAACTCAGTGGAAAAAGGGAGCGCTCTATCCCCGTGAGGCCCTGTTTTACGACCGTCTCGGGGATGGAAAAATCCGCTGCGGTCTCTGCCCGCGGCAGTGTGTGGTTTTGCCGGGAAAGCGGGGGTTCTGCGGCACCCGTGAGAACCGGAAAGGCCGATATTTTGCACTGGCCCACGCCAACCCCTGTGCCGTGCATGTTGATCCCATCGAGAA
>JANTFG010000098.1 GCA_024763555.1 Thermoanaerobaculales bacterium | reverse complement strand
GAGGCGTGGCCGGATCGAATCGGTGTCCCGGTCGGGGCCTTTGCGGACCCGGGCTTCCCCGCCCCGAGGGTTTCCGTCTACGAAGCGCGAAAACATCCCTGGGTTCAGACGCCGGAGGACGCAGAACATTTTGAATAAGACCCGGACGGACCGGGCCTATTCGTTCTCAGCCGTCCTCCGGTTCCCGGCGGTTCGGACGGCGCTCGGGCCGCACGGTGTAGTGGATTCCGCCAAGCTGCGAAATTGCTTTCTTCCGCTTCCGATATGCGCCTTCGATCTTTAGGGCGTCGACCTTCTTCTGAATGAAGCGCTCCGAGCCAATCGCGACCCCATCGGTCCAGAAGCGCTGGGTCTGCAGGTTCATACCCGGCTCCTCATAGCCCCGCTTGATCTCTTCCTCGCGAATTTCCTCTGGAATCGCCTCGGGGGAAATCCCGCTCCGCCAGGCCAGGCGCCGCCTGTACTCTTCCAGCGCCTCCTCCTCAGTGGGGGTCTTCAGGAACTTCGAAAGGGCTTCGAGCCATCCATCACGACCAGCAATCCGCCGGGAAATGGAATTGCCCGGCCAGTCTTCCGGGGCTCCGGCCAGGCCGAGGCGGAGAGGGGCCGCCTCGATGTACAGCATACAGTCAAGCGCCACTCGTCGATTTTCGAGAACAGCCGACTTGAAACGGCCGGCCCAGAATCGGCCGCGACGGTCGAAGACCCAGTTATACCACCGGGCATAGGCCGCATGAAGGTTCCGCATGAACTCGGAGAATCTGAAAAGGCGCCGACGATAGTGATCCCAGTCTTCCTCTTTCCATCCGGCAATCCACTTCCGCCGATAATCCTCCGGGTACATCAACAGCGCCCTCCTGCGGAGTTCCTGCCGACTGACCCTCTCCCTTTCTTTCGGAAAATAAAGCACAAGATCGTACTCACTTCCCTGGATGGAGAATGCGGCGACTTTCCCGTAGTAGATGCTGCTGAAGTGTTCGAGAAGCTCAATAAGTTTTTCCGTTGCTCCCTCTTCAAGCAGGGGCATATCGCTCCTTTTGCCGGCCGCCAGACCGTGGATATGATGCCAGCCTGCAATTTCCTCGTTAGTTTCCCGTGACATGCGCGCCATACCAACCTCCCGTACATCCAGTCTAACCCGGATTGGAAGGAGGGGAACAGGCGCTGGTTTCCGCTGTCAGCGACGGTCTATTCGCCGCGGCGACTCAGGGATTACCTGAGAAGCCAACATCGGGGCCGCTCCGGCCCCGACGCTGTACCCGAGCTGTTCGTCTACGTGCCGCCGAAGAGACCGCCGAGCAGGCCGGAACCGATCCTGGCAACATCGTCCATGACATTGCCGTCACCTTCGGAATCCGGTGAGTTGTCAGTCAATTGTCAGTGGCACTCTTTACATTGAAATCATGGCACGGTCGATGGTCCCCAATCCCCATGTCCTCTTCGCCTCGAAAACTGCGGAGAGAGAGTCGCCCCGTGGCGAGAATCCCCTACAAGGAGTGAAACGATGATCGCAGCTCTCAAACAGAGAAGCCGTACCCTGGTTGCAATAATCGCCATCCCGGTGGCGACTGTCCTGCTCTCCGCTTCGACGGCGATGGCTGATGCCCCTGTTCTCGAGGCCTATCCCAGCCAGTGTTCTCTTCCGGGAGTCACCTTCAGCGGACCGGCCCCGGAACTGGCGTCCGGGTCCTCTCCTGTGACATATAGCCTGGTCCAGGCTCCCACTGGGATGACGATCAGCTCCCTGAGTGGCGTCCCGTTCTGGGAGACAACCTCGCCCGGAAACTATCGTATCCGAATCCGGGTCGACAACGGTGAGGGTTACGACATCGTGGAGTGGATCCTGCTGGTCGCGGACGACTTCAGCGACCAGGATATCGTCCGTACAAAATTTACGGACTTCCTGGTCAGCCCGTCGATAGTAGATTGGATGAATCAGTGGCATCCCCGGCAGTTGATCGACGGTGGGTGGATGTGGCTTCGGAATACGATCGGCCAGGAACCCCACAGCGGTCGCCAGATGGTTCTCCTTGATCCAGGTATGGGTGGCTCTGCAGTCAGTGGAAACCCGATCCGCATGGGTCCTGACTGGTGGCAGGACGATCCGGTCCATGGCTGGTATCTCTTCAATTCGGTATGGATGCACGAGCAAGCCCACAATTTTCACTATTTGGTCCATATGCCGGACCACGACTACTGGCCCTACTTCGACGCCTACATCCACAACATGTGTGAATTCGCCCAGCAGGGTTTCAACAGGGCCGTTCTGGAAAACCCATCGGAGTACGGACTCTCAGGGACGGCCCTGGCGAATTATCAGAGTTTCATCCAATGGCTCCGAAACGACTATGAGACGCGCTATCAGCCCTATGATTCCTGGTTGCAATCAGGGGGCAATGCGGAGAACTATACGGGAGACACCTACGGCGCCTGGCAGAAGATACTCTTTGATCTCGCCGAGCAGTACGGTTCGCAACTTCTGAGGGACACACTCCTCGCTTATCGGCCGGATGGCCTCTCGAAGGCTATTCGTGACAGTGCGGATACGACCCAGCGCCGGGTTACACTCCTGGTGGCAGTCCTTTCCGCAAGCGCCGGAAGTGATCTTCGCCAGGCCTTCAGTGATTGGGGATTCTCTCTCGACGACGCATACTTCACCTCAATTGAGTCCCAGGTTGCCCTGGAAATGAATGACTTGCCCGAGCCCACCTTCTCCAAATGGCGCCAGTCGCCAATCAATGGGCATTACTATCGTCTGACCGTACTCGACCTTCACGAGGATGAGGCGGCCCGGCGGGCCCGCGCGGATACAGGATTGCTTGCGACAATTCGAAGTCAGGCGGAAATGGACTGGATCAAGAAAACATGGGGTGATCGGCCATTCTGGATCGGCCTGAGCGATGAAGGACACGAGGGAAGCTGGGCCTGGATGTCGGGAGAGCCTTTGAGTTATACGGACTGGATGGACGGGGAACCCAACGGTGGCACGGGCGAGAACTATGTCAGTACCAACTGGTGGAATCTCGAAGGCTGGATCGATGTCTCCCAGACCTATTTCTTTCAGGGAATCGTCGAGCTCAACCACCCACCTGCCGAGGTTTTCAAAGACGATTTTGAAATCGGGAACACCTCCTTCTGGTCAGGGGGGAGTCGAAGGCCACCGGGTTGAGATTTTTCGCCTCGGTCCGTTCTGCGGAGTACTGTCCCTTGTAATTCGCACAGTCTTGGACCAGATACCGGTATCCCCACTCTTGAGAAACCGCGGACCATTCTGAGGCATACTTCGGAATGGTCTTGACTATTCTGCAATAACGTTCATAATGGTCCGATGAACACCCGGGCGCGCCTGTACCGAGCCATTCTTTCCGATCATCTCTCTGCGCACCGCCAGATGGCCTTCGTCAGTGGGCCACGCCAGGTTGGAAAGACGACGACGTGCTCCGATCTCAGCGATGTCTACCTGGATTGGGACAACGAGGATCACCGCGAGATCATCCTCAAGGGTCCAGCCTCCGTCGCAAGCTATGCCGGTTTGGATCAGGTGTCGAGCGGGCCCGTTATTCTGGCCTTCGACGAGCTTCATAAATACCATCGTTGGAAGTCTTTCCTCAAGGGGTTCTTCGACACCTATGAGGCCCTCGCCCGCATCATCGTGACAGGCTCGTCAAGGCTCGAGATCTATCGGCGTGGCGGTGACAGTTTGATGGGACGGTACTTCAGTTTTCGCATGCATCCCTTCAGTGTGGCTGAATTGATTCGTCCGGAACCCAGCGAAGGCCCTGTTTCCCCGCCGGCGCCTATCCAAACTGAGGACTGGAACGCTCTCATGGTGCACGGTGGCTATCCCGAGCCTTTTGTAACCCGTGATCCGCGTTTCACGCGCCGCTGGCAGCGGTCTCGAATGGCCCAACTCTTCAGGGAAGACCTTCGTGACCTGACAAGAGTTCAGCAGATCGATCAACTCGCCATGCTCGGAAGATTGCTCTCCCAAAGAAGCGGTCAGCAACTCGTATATTCTTCACTGGCACGTGCCGTACGCGTCAGTGAGAACACTATCCGGTCCTGGATTGCAACCCTGGTCTCGCTCCACTTCGGTTTCCTGGTGCGGCCCTGGCACAAGAACGTCTCAAGGTCCCTGCGCAAAGAACCCAAGTGGTTCCTCAGGGACTGGTCTGGTGTCGAAGATATCGGTGGGCGGGCGGAAACTCTGTGTGCATGCCATTTGCTGAAGGCGGTCGAGGGATGGACCGATCAGGGACTTGGCGAATTCGAGCTATTCTATGTGCGGGACAAACAGAAACGCGAAGTGGATTTTCTCGTGGTGCGCGACGGGCAGCCCTGGTTCCTTGTCGAAGCAAAGCACAGCGATAACAGGCTTTCTCCCACCCTGGCCTATTACAGGGATCAGCTCGATTGCCCGCACGCTTTTCAGGTGGTCGTCACCGCCGATTATATCGACAGCGATGTATTCTCCTACGAACGACCCGTCGTCACTCCGTTTCGCACTCTTTTCTCTCAGTTGCTTTGAGCTTTGTGCCTAATCGCCAGGGGAACGGTGTTGAAAACTACTATCAATGGACACTCTTGAACTCTTGGCCCCCTGCTCCGGTTCCGGATTGCTGTTCCTGCTTCTGCTCCTGTTCCCGCTCCTGCCCCTGCGAGGGAAATTTCTATCCCCTGCTGCGCCTCAGGGAGTTCCCGAAAAAGTATCGCACATGGCGAGATCCCCGGTTTCAAAGCCGCGCGAGAACCATTTCTGCCGCTGCCGGGCGCTCCCGTGGGTGAAGGAATCCGGGACGACATAGCCCTGAGCCGCCTGCTGAATCCGATCGTCACCGACCGCGCTGGCGGCGCCGAGGGCCTCCTCGAGATCCCCGGCTTCAAGGAAATGACGTTCACGATTGCCCGTATATGCCCAGACTCCGGCGAAACAGTCCGCCTGCAGTTCCAGGCGAACCGAGAGGCTGTTGGCCTCGGCTTTCGAACGGCCGCGCTGGAGGGCGTGCACCTTCGAGCTGATGCCCAGGAGGTTCTGGACGTGGTGGCCGACCTCATGAGCGATGACGTAGGCCTCCGCAAAATCCCCCGGGGCGTGGAAGCGGCGTTTGAGTTCATCGAAAAAACTGAGGTCCAGATAGACTTTCCGATCGGCCGGACAGTAGAAGGGCCCGGTCGCGGCCGATGCCATCCCGCAGGCCGAGTTCACCCGCCCCGTGAAAAGCACCATTCGGGGGGGCTCGTAGCGCATCCCCTTTTGAGCCAGAACACGACTCCAGGTGTCTTCCGTATCGGCCAGGACCACCGAGGCGAAATCCGCCGACTCGTTCTCCGCCGCCGGCCGCTGCGCCGCCGGAACCGATGCCTTCGGAGCGCCCGTATCGCCGGCGACATCCTGCAGGAGCTGCGTCGGGTCCACCTTGAAAAAGAGGGCCAGTACGATGACGATGAGAAGCCCGAAGCCTCCGATTCCACCCGCCCGCATGGCTCTGCCGGCGCCCCGGCGGTCCTCGACATTTGCACTTCTGCGTCCCTGTCGCCACTTCATCCATCCACCTCCGAAAAAACGTCGGGGCCGCTGCGGCCCCGACGCTGAATCCAAGCTATTCGTCTACTTGCCGCCGAAGAGACCGCCGAGCAGGCCGGAACCCATCTTGGCAACATCGTCCATGACATTTCCGTCACCGTCGGAATCGAGGAGTCCCCCGAGCATTCCCATCATATCCGGCGCCTTCTTTTCGGCATGGCTCTTCTCCTGACCGAGGAGAGCACCCAGTCCGGAGGTGTCGAGACCACGGCTCTTCTTCGCCTTGCCCAGCGCACCCATCACCAGGGGAGCCAGCATCGCGAGGATCTGTCCGACCTGGCCCGAGCCCAGGCCGGCGGACTGGCCGAGGGCCTTCTCCACCGGCGCCTGCCGGGAGCCCAGGACATGGCGCAGGATTCCCGCGCCCATCGAGCCCCCTCCCCCGCCACCGAGAAAACCCATGACGTCATTGAGCACGCCACCGTCGTGATCCCGGTCCAGGGCGCCGGCCAGCGCACCAAGACCCTCGGGGGTGGCACTGTTCTTCGCCAGCCCGCCCAAGATTGCGGGCAGGGCGCCCTGAACGACCTTGGAGACCTGGCCGGTGTCCACTCCAACCTGCTTACTGATCGCTTCAAGGCCGCCGCCCTGAAGCTGCTGCATCACTTCATCCATCAGACTCATGTCTTGCTCCTCAATCCTTGAGTACGAAGGTCACGCGCAGATTGACCCGGTATTCGGAAATCTCACCGTCTTTGACATCGACCTTCATCTCATTGACCCAGGCGCCCTTGATCCCTTTGAGGGTCTCGTGGGCCCGCTTGATACCTTCTTTGATCGCATCGTCGAAGCTCTTCTTCGAAGTGGAACTGATCTCGGTAATCTTGGCAACACTCATGTTCTTCTCCCTTTCTCTTCGATCCGGTTTCCCGGATCCCATTAACAAAGGCGCACCCCCGGAGGCAAATCCGGGCCACGCGGCGATTCACTGACATGCTCAACACAAGCCACATTGGTTTCATTCTCGCATGCTGAGTATACATCCCTTCCGAGCTCCGTAAAACATGAGACGATGGTCGCAGGGAGGAACTGATGAAATCTCGGGTTCGGGGCTTTTACACCGTGTCGATTCTGATGTTTCTACTGGCGCCGGCCCTGGCCAGCAGCGCCTCCCTCCGAGTTCTCATTCACGATGCAGTTCAGGAGCCCCTTCCCGGCGTCGCTCTCCATATCCGGAAGGTGGGCGGTGAGAAGATCACGGAAGCGTGGACCGATGCCAAAGGGCAAATCAACATCTCAGGGCTTCCTGAAGGCAGCTACCAAATCGACGTGGAGTATTCGTCTCGGTTTCGGTCTGAGTTTCTAACCCGAATCCCTCACCAGCTTCCTCAGCAGACGGGAGGCCGCCTCGTCTCCGGGATCGATCTGGAGGAGCTTCTTGAGGATTTCCTTGGCCCGCTCCGGCTTTTTTCGGCCGGCTTCAAAAAGCGCCTGGTGGTAGAGCGCCCTCGTATTCTTCGGGTCGAGTTTGAGAACACGCTCGAGAATCTCCTCGGCTCGGGGGTCTTTTTCCGCCACCAGGGCCGCTCCGTATCCGTTCAGACTCTCGACCGACCAGGGGTGGTTCCGGATCACTCTCTCGAAGTTCTTCACCGCCTCACCGGTCTGTCCAAGCCGCAGATCAAGCTCAGCCTGGGCCCTTCGTGCCCGATCGAAGGTGGGGCGCAGTTCGAGAACCCTCTCCATCTTGACGGCGGCGCCGTCGGGGTGGCCCATATCCGCCAGGAGAAGGCCGAGATCGTAGTGGAGGATCCAGTCCTCCGGGTGGGCCTCGAGAACCCCGATCATCATCTTCCGGATTCCTTCGAGGGCAGCCGGGCTTCGATAGGCGCCAAGCCGGCGCATTCGTGCATCGAGGCGGGAAAGTCGCGCCTTGCTCTCAAACTGCTTGATAAAGGGAGGCCTGGAGAATCGATCCCGAAGCTCGGCATCGATCTTGAGCAGGCTCCAGCCGGAAAAGACCATGCGGGAGGCACAGCGCTTCCGCTCGGGCATCGGACCGTTGAGGCTCTCCAGGAAGAGACCGGGAATTTCCTCCCGCATCACTCGATAGATCTCGCGGGCCGCCAGATCGGTACCGGCAAAATTGAAATGGACATGGTCGTAAAAGAGGTCGTCCCCCGGGATCGGCGATGCCTCAAAGAAGGTCTTTTCGACATCCGCCAGAAAGACATTTTCCGCTTTTGCGGCCACATCCCGGATGATCCCGTTCATGGCCGAATCCGCCCTGAATCTCAGCCGATCGAGATCGCGAGCCTTTTCGAAGGCCTGCCGTGCCCGGACAAGCCCGTTTTCGGGACCCGAGCCCACGGAAGCCAGTGCCCGCAGGATTCGTCCACGGCGATACTCCAGCATCGCATCATCCACCTTCTCATCCTCGAGACGGCGGAGAGCCTCTTCAAGGCGACCGGTCTTCTCCAGGTCGCCGATCTCATCGAGAAGAGCCTCGGCTTTGTCATTCTTCGAGGTGGCGAAGGGCGGGCAGGCCGAGAGATTGACGGCGAGAGTGGAGAGCAGGACCGGAATCTTCCTCCTTCCGGCCGCGCTGACGATCTTCTCCAGATTGGAGCGGAATTGACGGTGGATGTGATCGACCGTTGGGTCCGTCGGGTCGATTTCGAGGCCGGTGAAAGTCTCCATTCCCTCCCAGTCCGAAAGTTCGCCCCGCTCGGCCCTGCGCTTCCATGAGATCCCGGCGAGCAGCTGGGCCGGCCGGTAGGACATCATCGAGCGTTTCAGTTGAAGGAGACCTCTGGAGAAACCCGATTTCGCCGCAAGGCCTGAGGGACCGATGAACTCGTTATTGCCCGCATAGACGATCATCAGGTCCGGATCAAGCCTCACGAGGTCTTCCGCCGCCCGGGCCACGACGCTCGAATCAACGGCTGTCATGGCCGCGTTGTAGACCTCGAGTTTTCGTCCGGGCTGAGTCGATTCCAGATAACACTGGAGAAATCGGGAGATCGAAAAGGAGGGATCGGGATCCCCCTGGGCCGCGGATCCGCCGAGGACGAAGATTCTCAGCGCCCCCTTCTCCTTCGGGATCTCCAGGGCCATCGGATTGGCGGTCCGCGCCCTTCTCGGGCCGAACTCGGGCCAGGTAAAACGGGCATTGTCCAGGGCCATCGGCTTTTCCTTCAGCGCACTCCGCTGCCAGAAGGCGATGGAATAGCCGAGGCCGAAGACATGGGCGCCCAGCTGGAGGAGAACCAGAACCAGGATGGGCGCCAGGATCAGGGCAAGAATGCGGAAGAGCAGGGGACGGGATGAAAACTTCATTGAGGCAGTGTACGCATCCCGGCCGATGAGGCAAGCCCCGGGGGGAGTCCGGAGCAGGAGCAGGAGCGGCAGACCGATGTCGGGGTCCGAAAGCAGGGCCGGAGCAGGAACCGAATCCGGGGCCGGAACGGAGGACCGGGGCCGGAGCCGCAGATCCGGAGCCGATGCCGGAGCCGGTGGGGTCGTGGTTCTTTGAGCGGAATACATGGACCGAGTACAACTTTGGTATCCCGAGCCGGGGGGGGAGGCCGGAGCAGGAGCGGAAGGCCGGAGCCGCAATCCGAAGCGGCAATCCGGATCCGAAGACCGGAGCAGCAATCGGGAGCCGAGGCCGGAGCCGGGGCGACCGTGGATCTCTCAGCGGAATACGGGGGCAGGGGGCCGTTTTGATGTCAGAAACCGGAGCAGGGAGGCGGTGGCTGGGACCGGTGCGTTCGTAGGATGTTCCGAACATTTCCCGGACGACTCTGCCGGCTCAGCTTCGCCTTCTGGGCGAGGGACCCCGGCTCCAGAATCGGTTCCGGCTCGCAGCTCCGGCTCCGGTGGAAGGGCGCTGAGTTCCCGGGATGTTCCCACTACTTCCAGGAAGACCCTGCCGCACCAGTTTCGCCTCTCGGGCCTCAGACCCGGGCGTGGAATTGGTTTCGGCCGCTGCTCCGGCCTCGCTGGCGTACTTCCGGCGAAAGGCCCGGGGTCCTGTGTGAAGTGGCCGAGAACTCAGGTCCCTACCGACCTGCCGGAATGACGGCGGACCAGCCTTCGAAGGTGCCCTCCTCAAAACCGCCGGCGAAGATCAGGGTGCTGGGATCCCAGAAATTACGGCTGATGAGCAGCATGGACAGCAGGGTGACGCTGTCCTCGTAATAGCCTTCATGACTGAGACGCACCGAATCGTAGACCGCGTTGAGCCAGCTCTGGCCCAGCGGGTCGATCATGGCGGCCACCCCGAAAGGTGCAGCAAAAAAGCTCGTGAAATAGTCTCCGATGATGGTGCCGTCAAGGCTGTAGCCGCCTCTGATTGCGGAGGCGTCGCCGCCGGTGGAGCTGCGGATCCACTGCGCCATGCGGAGGGCCTGGGCCTTTGAGGGAGCATCAGCATTGAGCAGGGCATCCGTCGTAAGGCGCCATGGGTCTCGTCCCGCATTGTAATAGTACTCCCCATCATGAGGTCCTTCGAGGAAATTCGGCGGAGCGGGTTGCGGGCTGTGATCAGAGGCGGAGATCGGGACGACAAAGTCGGGAAGCAGACCGGTCGTGGGGCTGAAATCGGCCTGTAGAGATTCGATGAGAGCAGAAGATGCAGTGGAGACCTCGTTCCACAACGAATTCCCGGTGATGCTGGCGAAACAGTGAAAATGCCCGGGCATCAGATCGGATGTCCTCGGCGTGTACTGGTTGTAGGTGCTGCCTGCCGGATCCACCCAGTCGCCGAGCATGGGCAGATGGCTCTCAGGCCCGATGGTTGAGGCGGCGATCCCGGCCAGAATATCGTCGAACTCCGCCCGATAGTCGATACGCCCACCATTTCCCCATTGAGCCTCGGCGAGCAAAAGGCTGAAGGCGATGTCGCAGTCGCCGTCAAAAGCGCTGTCATCATGACCCGGCTCGGCAGACTCGTCGGCGGGTACATGCCAGTCCATCAGGCGCGGGTCGATTTCGCTGCGATGGTCGTTGAAGAACTCCCAGAGTCCATCGAATACAGTCTGGGCATCGGCGTCCTCTCCGGCCATCAGGGCCACGATGATCATGCCGTAGCCCTGCCCCTCGGAAACGGTCGGCTCCGAGGATGTTGTGCCTGTCCTGACACGGTAACGCGGCTGTAAGTCCGGCTCGGTACCCGCCTGAACCAGATAGTCTGAACGCCACTGCCGGTAGAGGCTGCGGACATCCTCGTTGATCTCTGCCATGCTCCGATGGTTTGGGATGAGGGATCCGGTTGCGTAGCTGATGTTCTGAGGAAAGGGATGGCGGGGCGGGCCGGCCAGCACCTCGACCGAGATCAGCAGAAGGGCAAGAAAGAAAAATGCGGATCTGTTGAAAGCGGGGGCGGTTGGGGACTGTCTCTGCTCTGTACTCCGAATCCTCAGGGCGCAACTTTTCCGGGGCCGTCTCAAAGGCCCGAGGGCATAGGATTTTCGGTCGATCTTGCTCAGACCATTTCGGATTTGCATCCTGCCCCCCTTAGCACCATTTTACTCCTGCCCGGCCTTGCTCCGGGTGCCGGGAACTCGATGACTCTAAGCTCTCGGCCACCCGGCGCCTCAGACCCGGCTCCGGAATCGGTTCCGGTGTGCTGTTCCCGCTCCGGCCTCGCTGGGTGCTTCCGACGCTTGGCCGGGCGCTGTGCGGAGATTCTCCGGGTATCAACCCGGAAAGCGGCAGGCCCACCCTTCAGCCTTCGCGTGAAATCTCTTTCTCCCAGTCGCGGTCCGGGACGAAGGTCTGTTCGGACATCGGGGGTCGGATATAGCCCTTGCTGCCGGTTCTCGGCGGAAGTTCGAGTTTTTCTGGCGTCAGGTCCTCGTAGGGAATCTGCTCGAGGATGTGGCTGATGCAGTTGAGTCGCGCCCGTCGTTTCTGGTCGGCATCAACGACGTACCAGGGCGCCTGCTTGATGTCGGTATAGTCGAACATCTCGTCCTTCGCCCGGGAGTAATCCTCCCAGCGCTTCCGGGATTCCAGATCCATCGGGCTGAGCTTCCAGCGCTTGGTCGGATCGTCGATGCGGGCCTGGAATCGGCGTTCCTGTTCCTCGTCGCTGACGGAGAACCAGTACTTCAGGAGGATGATCCCCGATCGGATGATCATTCGCTCGAAGGCCGGACAGGAACGGAGGAATTCCCGGTATTCCTCGTCAGTGCAGAAGCCCATCACCCGCTCGACCCCGGCACGGTTGTACCAGGAGCGGTCGAAGAGCACCATCTCACCGGCGGCCGGGAGATGGGGAACATAGCGCTGAAAATACCACTGGGTCTTTTCCCGCTCGGTTGGGATGCCCAAGGCGACGACCCGGCAGAGTCGCGGATTGAGGCAAGCCGTGATCCGCTTGATCGTCCCGCCCTTTCCGGCCGCATCCCGGCCCTCGAAGATGATGACCACCTTGAGACCCTCTTCTTTGATCCATTCCTGAAGCTTGACCAGCTCCACCTGCAATTCGGCCAGGGCCGCTTCATACAACTTCTTCTTCAGACGTGGTCGATCTGATCTGCGTTCCTCGCCCATCGAATTCGCCTCCCGGGTCTTCTCCATTCCATTCTACCGGAGCCGGGTCTCACCGGCCGTACAGGCGACCCGCCTTAGGGCCCGCGCAAAAATTACTTCCGCTTTTCGCATCCCATCCGCACCACATCTTCGGCTCGGGCTCAATCTGGAAATTCTCAACGTAGGCAAGGCTACGCCTCCGATTCCCCTCAATCGCCCAATCCAAATCTGAAGCA
>JANTFG010000097.1 GCA_024763555.1 Thermoanaerobaculales bacterium | reverse complement strand
AACGCCGCCTTCTGGCTCGGTCTCGTCAGTGGAATCGTCACCCGCTGGGGTGATATCGGCGAGCATTTTCGCTTTGAGGAGGCGCACACGAACTTCTTCGCCGCGGCTCGAGGGGGTCTCAACGCCCAGCTTTTCTGGCTGGACGGACGACTCGAGCCGGCACGTAAGATCATTCTCGAGACCTTCCTACCTCTGGCACGGGAGGGGCTGTCCGATTCGGGAATCGCGCCGAAGGATGTCGATCAGTATCTCGGGATCATCGCTCAGCGCGTCGATTCAGCGAAGAACGGCGCCCAGTGGCAGCTCTCATCGCTCTCGGCCTTCGAGGGGCGGGGACCGCTTTCTGAAAGGATGGCGGCGGTTACGGCTTCCATGATCCGACAGGAAGAGACCGGGGCTCCGGTGCACCAGTGGGAACTCGCCCGCCTCGAGGAGGGTGGGGGATGGCAACGGAACTACATCCGGGTAGAACAGTGCATGGATACGGATCTCGTGACGGTCAACGAGCATGAACCCGTCGAACTCGTGGCCCAGCTGATGGACTGGAACAACATCCGGCACGTCCTGGTGGAGGACGACGAGCACCATCTGGTCGGAATCGTTTCACGCAGGAGGTTGTTGCGCCTGGTCGGCAGCTATCATCCCGAGCTTCTTGAGACGCCGATGCCGGTGGCCGACATTATGCTTCCCTCGCCGATGACCGTTTCGCCGGAGACTCCGACCCTGGAAGCCATCCGGCTGATGAGATTGCACCAGCTGTCTTTTCTTCCGGTGGAAAAGGACGGCCAGCTCGTTGGGAAGGTCACGGAACGCCAGTTCATGGCCATCGCCAGGAGACTGCTGGAGGAGAAACTCCAGGAGGAGCAGGGGAAAGAAGACTGAGAGGCAGCCGGGCGGGCTGTATCCCGGCGCGGATTCAGGTCCCGAGGAAATCGAGGATTCGCTCCAGGACGACAGAGCCTCCTTCGGCGAGAACGGAATGCCCCGCATCGGGGAGACTGAGAAACTCCGAGCCCTCGATCAGCGAGGCGATTTCGCGGCTGTCTTCGATTGAGACGACGGCATCCCGCACCCCACTGATGATCAGGGTCGGTACTCGCAGCTTGCCGAGGGCATCCCGATAATCCCAGCCCTCAAGGAGGTGTTCCGCCTGCCCGCGCGTGCCGGGAACATCCTCATCTTCAAGGCCGTAGAGTTCGGCGGCCTGGGAAACGAAGGCGGGAAAGCGATTCTGAAAAGGCGGGGCGAAGGCCAGACACATCAGAGCGCGCCCGAAATCCCGGGGAGGCAGGAAGTCCAGCAGATCCCGGAGCATCTCCATCGTCCGACGCCCGTGCACCGAAAGCCTGGCGGCGGCCGAGGCGATGATGAGGCGATCGATGCGTCCGGGAAAATCAATGGCGAGGCGCTGGGCGATGATTCCGCCCATGCTGACTCCCAGCAGCGATGCCCGGGCCAGACCCAGCTCATCAAGACAGAACACAATGTCTTCCGCAGCGCTGCTGAGGCTGAAGGCGTCGCCTCCTCGTGATTCCGCAACACCCCGGTTTTCCGGGCAGATCACCGTGAAGTGCCTCCCAAGGAGGGATGGCAGTTCTCCCCAGAGGCGGGCCCGGGAACCGAGGCCGGCGATGAGGACCAGGGCGGGCCCTCGGCCCTGGACGGAAAAGCTGATGGGACCGCGGGGACCTTCGATGATCTTCTTCATGGGCCCATTGTAGTGGCGACCGGGAGATTGCGCCCTCCTTGCTTCTCTGGGTTTCGAAAAACTTCTTCATTGCCCGGGAGGGGCTCCGGCGTTAGTATTCTGCGGTGGAGAGGTGGCGATGATTCGATTTTTCAGAATTTCGATCGTTTTTTGGATGGTCTTTTTGATGCTTCCCGGCCTTGCTTCGGGACTGGAACTCCAACTCCTCGATCATGAGGATCATCCGCTTGCGGGCGCCCACATCTCAATCGTCGGTCAGGCCGGAACCTGGGTGGCCGATGCCGAGGGGCGAGCCGATCTGGAACCCGAGCCTGTTTTTCCCCTGATGCTGATGGTCTCCCGCTCCGACGGTGTGGCCATGAAACCGATTGAGATTGAGGCTGCACCGGCAGAGGAAATAATGATCCTCCACCTCAGCGGCCTTGGAGGATCCATTACGGTGGTCTCATCCGCAGTTCCGGATCTTGAGGTCGCACCGGCTTCGGCCTCGACCGTGATGGGAGAGGAGGACCTGGCATCTCGCGCACCCACCAGCCTGGCTGAGAGCCTTGAGAATATTCCCGGCGCCGGCAGGACCGGGGAGGGGCATTCCACGGTCCCCGGCCTCCGCGGCCTTCCGCAGCACCGGACCCTGATCCTCCTGGATGAGGGTCGACTGGTGACGGAACGGCGGGCGGGCGCCTCAGGGACCTTCCTGGATCCGGATACTCTCGATGAGATCGAGGTGATTCGCGGTCCGGGCTCGGTGGCCTGGGGCTCCGATGCCTTCGGGGGCATCATTCGGGCCCGCTCACGGATGCCCGGGCTTTCGCCCGAAGGCACCTCCGTCCGCTACTCGATCCAGGGAGCGGAAGGAACTCCCGGCTTCGGTGCGGCGGCCGATGTCATGATGCCTTTCGCCGGAGGAGGTCTGCTGATCGGCGCCCAGACCCGCGACTATGACGATTATTCAAGCCCGAGGGGAGATGTTTTTGATACGAGGTGGAGAGCCTGGGGCTTCCGCGGCGCCTGGGAGAGCATTCTCGGCAGAGGGGTCCTGAGGGCGAACTGGAGATCCGATCGGGCTGTCGATGTCGGCAAGCCCAATCCGAATTCCCGCGTCAAGCGACGCTATTATCCCGAGGAGGATTCAGATCGTTTCGGTCTCTCCTGGGAACAGCCCCTGGGTGGGGGATGGGATCGACTTGCACTGAGCCTGGCCTGGGATCACTATCGCCTCGTGCTCAACAAGGAAAGTCTCGATGAGGATCTCAGGCCCTCGTCCCGGAAGCAGAGCGATGTCAGGGCCGATGATCTGGAAATCCGAGCCGAGGTCGAGCGGAACATCGGGGAGGCACGCCTTGTGCTCGGTTTCAACGGACTGTCCAGGTTCGGCCTCGAGGCCTTGAACAGAGCTTTCGAGGTCGGAGACAGTGGCGGGCTGGTCGAGACCGGGAGGGAAATCTCGGTTGATGGCGCGCACAGCGAGGATTATGGACTCTTTGCTGCGGTCTCGAGGGATTACGGCGCGCTCCGTCTTCAGGGAGGTTTGAGGCTGGATGGCGTCTACAGCTCCAACTCCGGCGGCTATTTCGGCTCGGTTGATGAGAGCGACTCGGCCCTCTCCGGTTTCACGGGCATCAGCGTCGATCTCGGAGGTGGATTCGAAGTCTCCGGGCAGTACTCCAGGGGCTTCCGGGCGCCGCTGCTGTCTGATCGTTTCTACCGGGGAGAAACCGGCAGGGGATTCATCACGGGAAACCCGCAACTGGATCCCGAGAAGGCGGATCAATTCGATCTTTCCCTTCGCTACCGTGAGTCCCGGTGGCAGCTGGCCGCCTACGCCTATCTCTATCGGATCGATGACATGATCGAGCGTTACAAAGAGGAAGGCAATTACTACTTCCGGAATCGAGCGAGCGGCGAAATCAGAGGCCTGGAGTTCGAGGCGGCGGCCGGGATCAGTGATGATCTCTCCCTTCGATTCGGTGCCTGGTGGTTGCGGGGTGAAACCGTGGACGATCATCAGCCGACCAGCGACATCCCCGCTCCCGGGGCTGATTTCATGCTGCGTCGGAGCCCGGACCGGGGTCTGGGCTGGATGCTTCGGGGGGCGCTCTATTTCAAGGATGACCGAGCGGGCCCGACGGAACTTCGGGTGGGCGGCTATGCGGTCTTCGATGGGGAGCTGAGCTGGGCCTTTTCCGAGCAGCTCCGGTTGCGTCTCCTCGGACGCAATCTCATGGATCATGTCTATCCGGGATCCGCGGATGAGGACGCCGTGCTTGCGCCGGGACGCTCCCTGCTGGTCTCGCTGAGGGGACGGCTGTAGGCAGGGGCGGGAGCAGGGACCGGAGCAGGAGCCGAAGACCGGAGCCGAAGCCGGAGCCGGGGCGTTCGTGGGTCTCTGAGTGGAATGCGTGGGCCGGGCACAACCTTGGTATCCGGAGCCGGAGGGGGGCCGGAGCCGGGGGGTGGTTGCCAAAACCGAGTCGGTCGTGGGATGTTCCGACCACTTCGAATGCGATTCCGTCGGTTCGGTTTCGCCTCTCGGGCGTCAGACTCGGCTACGGAATCCGCTCCGGCTCGCGGCTCCGGTTGAACCGCTCCGGAGCTTTTGCCGCTCAGTCGTTTCGGCTATGATGTCCCCATGAAGAAAATCACCCTCCTGCCGATCGCATTTCTCTGTCTCTGTGCCTGCTCGACAGCCCCGACTGAAGCTCCCGCCGATCTTGTCGTCCTGGGCGGGAAGATCATCACGATGGAGAAGACTCAGCCGGTGGTTGAGGCTCTCGCGGCGCGCGGTCAGGAGATTATCGCCGTCGGAAGGGAAGCGGAGATCCGGCCTCTGATCGCTCCCTCCACCGAGGTCTTTGACCTTCAGGGCGCCGTGGCCTACCCGGGTTTTTATGATGCCCATGCCCATTTCCTCGGCATCGGGAAGGCCGGGATGGAGCTGAAGCTCGGGAAGGTCGATTCCTGGCAGGAGATCGTCGAGAAGGTCCGGGCGGCGGCTGAGCAGGCCCAGCCGGGCGAGTGGATCGAAGGCCGGGGCTGGCACCAGGAGAAGTGGAAGCGGGCGCCTGAAGAGCCCTTCGAGGGTCTTCCCCGGAAGGAGAGTCTGGACGCGGTCGCGCCTTCGAATCCCGTCTTTCTGACCCATGCCAGCGGTCATATGGTGATGGTGAACAGCAGGGCACTCGAGCCGGCGGGGATCACAGCGAAGACTCCGGACCCTGCCGGGGGAGAAATCGTCAGGGACGGGAAGGGGAGGCTGGTCGGGGTACTGCGGGAAAACGCCATCGGTCTCGTCCGGAAAATCATGCCCCCGGAGGACTCTCCGGACCTCCTGATGAAGAGGATCAGGCTGGCGACGGATGAGTGTCTCTCGAAGGGTCTGACGTCTTTTCAGGATGCGGGCGCCGGCCTCTCGCAGGCTGGGGTGTATCGCCGCCTGGCGGAGGAGGGAAAGCTCCGGATCCGCCTCAATCTGATGCTGATGGATTCAAATGAGAAGCTCGAGGGACATCTCGATGAGATGCGGCTGATCGACGGAGGAGATCATTATCTGACGATTCGCGCCATCAAGCGCTGGCTGGACGGCGCTCTGGGTTCCCACGGCGCCTGGATGCTCGAGCCCTATGCCGATCTGCCGTCTTCCACCGGGATGAACACTGAGACAATTCCGGATATGCAGGAGACCGCGCGCCTGGCCGCCGAGCACGGCTATCAGCTCTGTGTTCATGCCATTGGTGACCGGGCCAACCGGGAGACCCTGGATCTCTACGAAGCGGCTTTCCGGGATCATCCGGATCTCAAGGATCCCCGCTGGAGGATTGAGCACGCCCAGCATCTGACGCCGGAAGATCTGCCGCGATTCACAAAGCTCGGCGTCATCGCATCGATGCAGCCGACGCACTGCACCTCGGATGGACCGTGGGTGCCCCAGAGACTCGGCGAGCCCAGGGCGGGGGAGGAATCCTACCTCTGGCGTTCCATCATCGATTCCGGCGCTCACGTGGCTTCGGGAACCGATGCGCCGGTGGAAGACGTCGATCCGATCCCCACCTTCTACTCCGCCGTCACCCGGAAAATGTCCAATGGCCGGGCATTTCATCCGGAGCAGTGCATGAGCCGTGAAGAAGCCCTCCGCTCCATGACCCTGGAGGCAGCCTACGCCTCCTTTCAGGAGCAGGAGCGGGGAAGCCTCAAGGTCGGAAAGCTGGCGGATCTCACCATCCTGACCGGCAATCTCCTCGAGATCCCGGAGGAAGAAATCCCCGAAGTCCGGGTTGTCGCCACCATTGTCGGCGGAAAGATCCGCTATCGGAGCGAGTGATGAGGAAGCCATTCAAACCCGGAAACCATGAATGAAGAGTTTCTTCACCGGTCTAACCCGAAGGAGCGGGAGAGATCCTGTCGGAAAAATCTCGAACAGGAGATGGTTGTTGCGCCGTACTCTGGTTTTTTCGGGGCTCGCTTCCTGCAGCGTGTACCGGTCTGATCCGCAGGTTTGGTCGGCTGATGACCGTGATTCCGAACCCCTGACCGTCAGCTTGGGTGGCCAATGAAGACACATCGTTTCCTCTACCTCATGGTGATTGCTTGCACTTTGATGATCAGCTTGGGCTGTCAATCACGAAGGATCAATGTCTTGTTCTGGAATCGTTCCGGTCAACGGATTGAAAACGTACGTATTGTCAACGGCGGAGTCCTTGGCCGGGGAATCAATATTGTCGATGGTGGGGAGGCTGGATTCATAGCTCTTCCCTCAGGATTGCCTGATTCGTTTGATGTGGCCTGGGATACAGGTGCGGGCCAGCACAATATGGAAACCGTCCACATTGGGACCTTAGCGCGGGGCTTTGAAGGGGAGGTCCACCTCATCATCACCTCTGGTGGCGTGGAGTGTCACGTGGTCTCGGAGAAAGATGTGTGGAAGTTTCTCCAACAAATGAAGAAACGACAACGATAAATGGCTGTCCCCCGCAAAAACTTTATCCGGGGCGAATCGGGCGACAAAATCACGAATGAGACTGGAGAGGATGAGAGATGAACTCTGTCGCCTTCGAAGAAAACCAGGCTCCTCGGCCTTTCTCCTTTGGATCTTCAAAGGTGTCATCCCGACAGAGGCAGTGGGTTGGGCGAGTGGCGGGTGCCCTCGACGTTGCTGAGCCGGAGAAGGAAAGCGCTACAATGGGTGCATGACGTCGGAGACGATTCCAGGTAGGGCAGCGCGGGTGATTGAGGTTCTTGCGGTCCTCTCGTGTCTTCTCATGTCGACCCTACCTGCTGAGGCGAGTCGGCCGGATCCCGCCCCGGTTTTTCAACTGAAAAATATTGATGTCGGCCCGCTTTCTCAGCCGGGAAAACAACGGAGCCGGCCCTTCAGGCTTCATCTGGATACGCTCTCATTCAAGTGGGCCGAAGAGTTGGCGCATTATCCGCCTTATGCTTTCGCTCTCAGGTGGACTCCGGACAATGCCGCGGCCTACCAGATCGATCCGGAGGGCATTCACAGCTATCAGCTTCAGATCAACCTGGGCCAGGCGGTGGCCAAGGCGGGAGGAGCAAGAGCGCCGGGGATCGACTTCAATCGCCTGGGCCGGGGCGAGCTGATCAAGGAGTACGTGCCGGACGCACAGCTCCTCACCTCAAGCCGGGTCGGCAATGATCGATTCCTCCATGGAAGGCCGTACATCTCCGCCCTCGGGCTCTACGACCACCGGGCGAGATTCTACGACCCCAATACGCTTCACTTCATCCAACCTGACCCCTTGGGCCCGGTGGATTCACCGAATTTGTACCAGGCTTTTGGGTTTGATGCTTTTAATGTGACGGATCCGTTTGGGTTGGCGGATGACTGGAACTACTCCATGGGGGGTCCGAAGGACCCGATGGTTATTGGTGCAAGGCAGGCGGCCGCAAGGGAGGTGGCAAGGAAAAGAGCCCTGAAGCGGTTTCTGAACGACGCTCAGGAGCTTGAGCAATACATCTGGAATTCTTATCCGAAGACAGAAAAGGATGTTCGAGTCGCTGCACAACGTTTCTTTATGAAGAAGCGTGGTATGTCGGTAATTAAGTCTAACGAAGCCGTTGGTGTATTCCTTGGGCCACCGACTGGGAATCCCGACACTTTGGACCAATTTGGAAAGGTTGCTGGTCGGGGCTCGAAGACCATTGAATTTCTGTCAAATCGGGTGGCGGATCTGTCGCTGTTTGTGGTTGGCGGGATGGCGTTTGAGCCTGGAATGGCGGCAAGTTCAACGGACGACTTGTTGGCACTAACCGATGATGTTTCGAAGCTGTACGCGGATGATCTTGTGACTTGGGTGGACGAAGGAGGAAACCTGAGAGCAGGTGGCAACCCTGGGATGCGGCCGAATGCGTACCGGTACCAATCAGGCGCATCTGGCGCAAGATCAAGCGTGCTGACTGGTCGTAGTCAAGCCCCGTATCTTGAGTTCGTAGATTCTTCCGGGACAGCAATCGGGGCGAAGTTTGACGGCGTGAAAGGAATTGAACTCATCGACAGAAAACTGAACCCGTTCTTTTCTTCGAAGGCTGTTGATCAAGCAATGCGTCAGGCCGCTGTTGCAAGACACTATGGGCTCACTGCGGTCTGGGAGCTTCCAACAACAGAGGCTGTCGCCGCGGCAAACAGGTTTATGCAGGCAAATAACATCGAGGGCATCGTTGTGAGGTTAGCGAAATGATCAAAGATTACGAGCCATTGATTCTTGGGTTGATTGACGCCTTTTTGCTTCTTGAATTATCAGGGTCGGACGAAATAGATCCAGACACCGCGGTTCGAGGGATGGAAAATATCGCTTCGAGCCTCTTGGCGATGTCCAATGCCGATCAGCTCGAACTTCGGGGGGCGCTAATGCGCATTGGAGCACAATCAGAGGATTCGACTTATCGGAGTTTCGTAGAAGGACTTCCCGATATGATTGGGCTTGCCTAGCTTCCGAGCCAGGCTTGAAGGTGTCTGTCCCCCGCAAAAAGTCCATCCGCGGGTTTTCGGGGGGAGAAAACCACGAATGAGGCCGGAAAGGATCGGGAATAGGTGACGTGGTCTCCGAAGAAAATCACGACTCCTGAGCGACCCACGCGGAAATCCCGGAATCCGAGCACAGCTTCGCCACGCGTCGCTCGATTCCTTCGCTTGTCTCTCGCTCCCGCAGACCGCGCTCAGGCGAGCTTGCCGTACTTGAATCTGCGCTGTGGTCTGATGAGCTTCACATCCTCCGGCAGTCGATGAGGATCCTCCTGCAGCGGGACGGGCAAAGCCTCCGCGGGGTCCGGGATTCCCGGTCCGAGTCTCTTCGCCCCGATGCAGGGACTCGGGATACAACTCCAGCACTCAGACGGTCTCAGCTGTTTTCTCTTCCCTCGCTGCTTTGTGTTTCGGTGGGGATGAAGCTGGTTGCGAATCCGGAAAAGGGAAGATGCCCTTATAACCGTGGCGGGCTGCTCAGCAGGTACGGCCGGCCGCTGGAAACGGCTCTTGAAAATGAAGATATCGAGTACTTCCTTCTCCGTCTCCTTGTCTTTGTCAGGAAGTCTGTAGATTTCCTCTCTCGGTAACGCCTCGAGAGTCATTCCTCAGACCTCGCGCAAAAACAACTTCGGGTTTTCGCATCCCTGCTGCACCGATGCCTACTCTGGCCAAGGCCAGAACGGGTCCCTGCCTTCGACTCCCAGTCAATCCCGAAATCCTCACATTGGAGCCGAAGGTGGAGAGACGCGAGCCGCGAAGCGGCGCCGGCGGACTCGGTAGGGCTACGCCTCCGGTTTCGCTCAATCAGAAAATCTGAATCTGCGGCACATCTGGGCGCGCAAAGCTCAGAAGTTATTTTTGCGCGAGCCCTTAGTGCCCGGTTCGGAGCTGGCGCCCCAGCTGGGTAGAGCTCGCCTCCTCAGCGACTGGAACATCTGGCATGCTGCGTACAAAACTAAAGCGGTACTGAAGTTCCTTGTGGTCGTATCCCCAGACAGTCATTGCACAAAACTAAAGTATGGCGTAATATTGTTGCATGAGTCAGACCGCTTTCAGATCGCCCGACTGGGACCGTCTCTTTGAGATCGCGGTGGCCCAGGAGGGGCTCTTTACGACGCAGCAGGCTGCCGAGGCCGGCTACTCGTCACAGCTGCTCGCTCACCATCTGGGCAACGGCCGCATGGTTCGAGTGCGCCGTGGAGTGTATAGGCTTGTCCATTTCCCTGCTGGAGAATACGAGGACCTGACAGTCGTCTGGCTGTGGTCCGAGCGGGAGGGGGTCTTCTCCTTTCAAACGGCCCTCGCCCTGCACGGCCTGTCGGATGTGCTGCCCTCGCAGGTGCACCTCACGCTCCCCGCGGAGTGGTGTAAGCGCCGTCTTCGTGTGCCGGATGGCCTAGTCCTTCACTACGGCGACGTAGCCGAGAGCGAACGGCGCTGGTTCGGGCCGGTGCCGGTGACGGCTCCGCTTCGCACTCTCAAGGACTGTGCTGTCGAGGAACTCCCCCCTGAGCTGCTGCGCGGTGCTGCTCTCGACGCTCTCGAACGGGGTCTGGTCGGGCGTGATGATCTTGCGGTCGTCGAGGCGGTACTGGAGCCCTTCGGAGGGCTGAATCCATGACCCGCGAATACCGTACCGCCGCTGCCTTCAAGCAGGCGCTGGAACAACGGATCCGCACCGCATCGTCCTCGGGCATCGACTTCGCCCGCCGCCGCCAGCTCGTGGTGTTTGATCGCTTCCTGGCTCGTATCGCCCTCGAGTTCGGCGACGCCGTCACGCTCAAGGGCGGTCTGGCCATCGAGCTGCGTCTCGAGCATGCGCGTACCACTAAGGACGTCGACCTGCGCATGACGGGCCCACCCGACGATATCCGGGACCGGCTCAGCGCGGCGGCGAGTTGCGACCTCGGCGACTTCATGGTGTTCACGATCCGCCCCGACGATCGGCATCAGGAGCTCCGAAACGACGGCATGAAGTATGACGGCGAGCGTTTCCGCGCTGAGTGCAGTCTCGCCGGCAAGGTCTACGGTCGGCCCTTCGGCATCGATGTCGCGTTCGGTGACCCGATTCTCGGTGGACCCGAGGTCATCGTCGCTGAGGACGCGCTGATGTTCGCGGGTATCGCACCGCCGACGCTGTGTGTGTACCCGCTCGAGACCCACATCGCCGAGAAGCTCCACGCCTACACGATGCCGAGGGCGCGCCCAAACTCGCGGGTCAAGGATCTGCCCGACATCGCGCTCATCGCCACAGTGGGTTCAGTCGAAGCCGGTAGGCTACGCGCCGCGATCGACCAGACCTTTGGCTTCCGCGGGACGCACGATGCACCCGAATACCTCCCGACACCGCCCGCCACGTGGGAGGGTCCCTACGCGAGCATCGCGAAGGAGGACCATTTGCGGTGGCCCACGATCGGCGACGTATTTGAGGCCGCTCGCGCATTCCTTGACCCCGTACTCACCGGTTCTTCCGGCGACCGATGGGACCCGGAGAGCTGGTCGTGGATGAGGATCGGCGAATGAGGACGCCGACTTCGACCATCGCAAGAGACATTGAACGGTATCTACGGACGGGCAACCCAGGCACGGTGTCCCCCGGAAATAGTCCGTCCGCGGGTTTTCGGGGGCAGAGAATCGCGAATGAGGCCGGAAAGGATCGGGAATAGGTGTGGTGGTCTCCGAAGAAAATCACGACTCCTGAGCGACCCACGCGGAAATCCCGGCATCAGGACACAGCTTCGCCCTGCGTCGCTCGATTTCTTCGCTTGTCTCTCGCTCCCGCAGACCGCGCTCAGGCGAGCTTGCCGTACTTGAATCTGCGCTGTGGTCTGATGAGCTTCACACCCTCCGGCAGTCGATGAGGATCCTCCTGCAGCGGGACGGGCAGACCCTCCGCCGGGTCCGGGATTCCCGGCCCGAGGGGTTGATCGGGCCGTTGGTTTCCGGTCGCAGGAAGCCCATTTGCCCCAATGCCGAGGCGCAGGATAATCCTCCGAAGGTGATATACTCGAAGCATGGAATTGGTTGTCGAGCTCGAGCAGGAAGATGATGGGCGCTGGATCGCAGAGATTCCGGCCATACCCGGGGTCATGGTCTACGGAGAGAGCCGGGACAAGGCTTTGAGGGCTGTTGAGGCACTGGCTCTGAGGGTTTTTGCTGACCGGCTCGAAAACCACGAAATTGATTCTGAACCCGTCTCGGTCTCGTTTCTCGTGGCAGCGTGAGTCGTTGGTCTGCAACCAAGGCGCTTCGGGTCCTGAGGGCCCTCAGGAAAATCGGCTGGACGATGAAGCGGCAAAAGGGCTCCCATCGGGTACTTGAACGGCCTGGGTGGTCGGATTACGTCTTTGCCTTTCATGACAACGAGGAAATTGGTCCCAAGATGCTGGCGAGAATCGCGAAGCATACCGGCCTGAGACCGAAGGATTTCTGACTGCTGACAGAGATGACGCACCCCTGCTTGGTCCCCCGCAACAACTTCATCCGCAGGTATTCGGGAGACGAAACCAACGAATGAAGACCCGGAATCATCGAAATGATCGACTCCGCCTCCGAAGAAATCCGGTCTCACCGAGCCTCTTCGTCCCGAGGTTCGGCATCAGGACTGTTA
>JANTFG010000096.1 GCA_024763555.1 Thermoanaerobaculales bacterium | reverse complement strand
GTGGTCCGGATTACCGAGCCCGTTCGCGGCCAGCGACGACTGCTGGTCGAGGGTGAAGGTGGAATCGGTGAAAAGCGCGAGTACTCGATTCCGCGTTATGCCCACGTCAGCGTCCAGGAGGGTGAGTTCATCCAGGCCGGAGATCCTCTGACTGAGGGTGGAGTCAACCCCCACGATATCCTCTCGATTCTCGGTGAGAAGGAGATGCAGCGCCATCTGGTCGACAGGATTCAGGAGGTCTACCGCTCCCAGGGTGTGGCCATCAACGACAAGCACATCGAGGTGATCGTTCGCCAGATGATGCGTTTCGTCAAAGTGGTTGACCCCGGAGAGACCGATCTCCTGCTTGACCAGCAGGTCCCGCGCTACGTGTTTGCCGAGGAGAATGTCAGGGTCGAGGCGGCCGGAGGAGAGCCGGCGGTGGCGAAGAGCCTGCTGCTCGGTATTACCAAGGCCTCACTGGCGACCGAGAGTTTTGTGTCGGCTGCATCCTTCCAGGAGACGACGCGCGTTCTGACGGAGGCCTCGGTCTCCGGCGCCGTCGACAATCTCCATGGATTGAAGGAGAACGTCATTGTCGGGCGCCTGATTCCTGCCGGTACGGGGACGCCCCGCTACCGTCGGACGATCATCGACCCGGTTCCGGAAGAGGAAATGGATCCGCCGGAAGATGAGGCCGATATCTACTCCGAGATGAGCGAAGCCGCTGCGGCGATCTTCGACAAACGAACGCCTCCGGCGAAAGAGTAGACATCATCGAAGCAGAACAGAAGACCCGGCTCCGGCCGGGTTTTTTGTTTGTCCTCAACCTTTGGCCTCGTGCCTTCGGTATTTGGCTCCTGTGCCTCCGGCTTAAGATATCAATGCGGCGCCCGGCCCACGCATTCCGCTCAGAGACCCACGGTCGCCCCGGCTCCGGCGCCGGATTCGGCTCCTGCGCCGGCTCCTGCGCCGGTTCCGGATTGCGGCTGCGGCTGCTGCTCCGGTTTGTGACTCTGTCCGCCCTTTCTGGCGCATGAACAAATTTTCACCCAGAGCACGCGGAGGATGCAGCGCCTCCCGCCCGAAGGCATGAATACATTTTCACGCAAAGTTCGCAAAGATCGCAAAGGCCCCCTCCCGCCCAAAGACTTGAAGGCGGAAAACAATATTCACGCAGAGATCGCGGAGCTCGCAGAGAGCGGGCCATCGGTCCTGATCCTGCTTCGCAGTCAACACTGATAGAAGCTCCACTGTCGGAGAACAAGCTCTCCTCCAGCAAAGGCATCAATCAGCGGCCCTCTTTCTTCGTGAGAGGATAGAAGGACCGACGACCCCAGAACACGGCACCCACCCAAAGAAGAAAGGACATTTTCACGCAAGGTACGCCAAGGCCGCAAAGAAAAGGCAGCAGCGGGCTGTCGGTCCTGGGTCTGTCTCGCGGGCGGCTGTCCCCCGCAAGAACTCCATCCGGGCGTTTTCGGGCGGCGAGACCAACGAATGAAGACCCGGAATCTCCAAAATGATCGAAGCCTCCCAAAAAATCTCACCTCGCCGGGCCAATTCGTCCCGAGGCGCGCCATCAGGATCTTCCTGAGTTCTTTGCCTCCGTTCGCCAGGGACCAAGTAATCCGAAGGCCGGAGAAGCGAATAGAGAACAGGGTTTCCGGAAGGTCGGAGACCCCAGGTCAGGGTTTTCAGGGATTCGAGTTTCTATGAGACTCGATCAGGCAGGAAATGCCTCGCTCCCCAGTGGTCTACGTTGTCTGGCGGGTCGCGGGTCCGGAGCAGAAGCCGCGAGCCGAAACCGATTCCGGAGCCGAGTCTGACGTCCGAGAGGCGAGGCTGAGCCGGTAGAGTAGCACTCGAAGTGGTCGGAACATCCCACGGCCGCATAGGTCTCGGCCAACGCCTCCCTGCTCCGGTTTCAGAAATAGAGACCGCGATCACCTTCCCGTATTCCGGTCAAGTTACCACGACCCCTCCGGCCCCGGCCCCGGTCCTCCGCTCCGGCATCGGCTCCGGATGTGCGGCTCCGGCGCCGGTTCCTGCTCCTGCCCCGGCCCCGGTCTCGGCTCCTGCCCCGGCCCCGATCCCGACATGGGGCGCCTCCGGCCGATGGCCGACATGCTAAGATGAAGCACGGATAGCGGTATTGAACAGGAGGGGGGGTGTGGAGCCAAATGCCTTGGCGGCGGCGTCCTCCCCTGTTTTTGGAGGTCGACATGGACTGGAAAGGTGATGTACTGGTTCTTTGCCTTGGGATTCTGATCATGGCCGGTATTGCTTCTGCCGGGGAAGCGATGAATGGCGCAGACCGGGCCGCAGTGATGCTGTTTTCCAGTGAGCCGATGGATGCAAGCACGGGAATCAGTGTGGCGGGGTACTACGTGGGCGAGGATTTTGAGGTGAGTGTCGGTGCCGATGCGACGACGGTGTCCTTTGATCTCGGAGATTGGAATGGCGATTTCCCCGGTGTTTTCGATGGGCTGATCAGGTGGTGGATCTACTACGACATCGGAGTCAGGGAAACTCCGGATCATCGCCGGGCCGAAACTGACGCTTTTCCCGGCGCCGGGGAGGATCGTGTCGGGGGCAGCCCCGGTCAGCTCCTGGCCCGAGGGACGGCCTACGACATCAGTTACTCCGTCACGACACCGCCGGGGCCCTCAGTCTACACAAGCTGTTACAAGGTGGATTTCAACCTCGGGCAACAGGTGAGCCTTGCGACAGCGACCCGTTACTGGCTCGTTCTCAACGTGAATCAGGGCCTGGCTTCCGGGGAGTTCTACTCGTGGATCAAGTCGGAGTCGGACTTCTTTAACCATGCCTGTTTTTCCGACGGGGGAACGGGAGGCTGGACACACTCGAGCATCGACCTGAGTTTCTCGTTGAGCGCCAATACCGAGGTCCAGTACCTCTTTGCCGATGAATTCGAAACGGGAGACACCGCAATCTGGTCCTTTTCGACAAACTGATCCGGTGGACCGCCACGACTGATTTTTCGCCGAAGCTCAGGCCGATCTCCCTTTTTCGGTTGTTCGGTTTATACTGGGTAACTGGAAGATCTGAGATTTGGAGGTCCTATGAGAATTCCGTCCCTGGTTTTGAAGCAGCTCTATACCTTTGGCAGCCTGGAGAATATCGAGGAAGGCGTTCGGCTTTCACTGAAAAATCGGCTGAGCGATGCCATCCTGACTCACCTTGAAGCTGTCCACATTGATGGCGAGTTCATTCCCGGGCCGGAGCTGGAGCTTCGACTGAGCTCCGGTGAAATCATCAGACCGGAGGCGATTTCCGCCGAGAATCCAGTCAGTTTTCCACTCTCCCGGACGATCGATCTCGTCTGGCTCGGAAAAAGTCTCGAAATCGGAAAACACTCGCTGGAGATCGAGTTCGTGACCTCACCCTTCGGTGATCTGAAAATCAAAGTCAAGGATGCTATCCGCGAGAAGAAGGACGAGAGAATCCGGATCCCGATGGACAAAGAAGATAACTTCAGCCCGGAGATTATCGAAAAGAGGAGGGAGTTCATTCGGAGCTTCACGGGGGCTGATCCGAAACACCTTTTCTCGAATTCTTTCGATGCACCTCTGACCAATGGAAATATCGAGAATTTTGTGGGCGTCGCACAGATCCCCATCGGTTTTGCCGGCCCGATGACGGTCAATGGGGAGTATGCGAAGGGCGACTTTATCATTCCCATGGCGACCACCGAGGGAACCCTGGTGGCCTCCTATAACCGCGGGATCAAAGTACTCAACCTCTCCGGTGGGGTCACCTGTACGGTCTCTGATGATCGGATGCAGCGCGCGCCGGTTTTTGTCTTTGACAATGCCCGGGGAGCCCGGGAGTTCCGGGACTGGGTCGATGGGCATATGGATCAGATTCGCAAGGCGGCCGAGGCGACCTCTTCGGTGGCGAAGTTGCTTGATATTGACATCTTCCTCTCCAACAAGTTCGCCTTTCTCCGCTTCAACTATGCCACCGGAGATGCCGCGGGCCAGAACATGGTGGGGAGGGCAACCTTCGCGGCCTGTTCCTGGGTTCTGGAGCAGCTGGATTCGGTGCGCTCCTTCTATCTTGAGTCCAATCTCGCAACGGACAAGAAACACTCCCAGATTAATCTGATGCGGACTCGTGGGAAGCGGGTGACGGCTGAAGTTACGATTCCGAGGGATGTGCTGGTTCAGCACATGCGGGTGGAGCCTGAAACGCTGAACTACCATGCAGGGATCGCCAACGTCGGCGCGATGCTCTCAGGGGCCAATAATAACGGCGCCCATTCACCCAACGGGATTACGGCGATGTTTATAGCGACCGGACAGGATGTGGCCAATGTCTCCGAGAGTTCCTCGGGCATCGTCTACACCGAGGTAACTTCAGATGGTGATCTCTATATCTCGATCACGATCCCCTCTCTGATTGTCGCGACTTTCGGAGGTGGTACCGGTCTGCCGACGCAATCCGAGTGTCTGGAGATTCTCGGATGCAAGGGGCGGGACAAGGTCAAGAAGTTGGCCGAGATCATCGGCGGCGTCGTTCTGGCAGGTGAGATCTCGCTCGCCTCGGCGATCTCCTCGTTGGACTGGGTATCCAGTCACGAGAAGTACGGCCGGAATCGCTGAGCTTTACCGTAGGCCGGCGTCGATGAGAATCCGGGCTTCCGGTTGCGATGCGGGCGAAGGCGGCCGGGCCGTGGAATCCATCGTGGCCGGCGGGGGTTGGTGACGGATGGAGGGAAGACCGGAATTCCGGGCTGAGAAGAAGCCGGGAGGAGCTGCTTCACGCCGGCGGCACATCTCCCTTCCTTCGATTGCCCGGCGGGGACGAGCCACCCTGAGGCAGTTCGTGCTGCTGCTCCTGGGCGGCTATATCGCCTGGGTGGAGGCGCGGAGGCGCCGCCTGGGCGGCCGCGGTCCAGTGTTTCGCGTGCAGGCGGCTTTCGCGTGGCTCTGCCGCCTCTTTGTCGACGAAGAGATGGCCTCCCTGCCTTTCCCCATTCAGCTGCGGCGGCGTCTCGAGGACCTCGGCCCGACCTATGTCAAGCTGGGGCAGATTCTTTCCCTGAGGGCCGACATCCTGCCCGAGAGTGTGACTTCTGAGCTCCGGAACCTTCTCGCGAGCCTTCCTGAACTCCCCTTCGAGGTGATCGCTTCGAGGATCGAGGAGAGCCTCGGTCGACCTCTGGATTCAATGTTTGAGGAAATCGATCCCGTCCCTCTGGGCTCGGCTTCCATCGCCCAGACGCATCGGGCCACGACCCTGTCGGGGGAGCAGGTCATCCTGAAGGTCGTCAAGCCGGGGATTCGCGATCTCCTGATCCGTGATGCCGCCTTGCTGAAGTTCTTCGGCGCGATCCTTCAGCACATCATTCCCCGCTATCAGCCCAGGCTGGTGGCCGAGGAATTCTGCGAATATTCGCTCCGTGAGGTCGAGATGCTTCGGGAGGCCGAGAATACCGAGACCTTCATCGAGAATTTCAAGGATATCCCGGAGATTGTCTTTCCCCGAGTCTATCGTGAATTTACCGCCGAGAATGTCCTCTGCCAGGAGTTTCTTGAGGGAATCCGCCCGGATAAGGATGCTGCCGCCCAGCTGACGGAGGAGGAGCGGCAGAATCTGATTGACATCGGCGCCTCGGCGATCATCCGGATGCTGTATGAGGATGGTTTTTTCCACGCGGATCTGCACCCGGGGAATCTGCTGGTCCTGCCCGGGCCGAAGGTTGGCTTCATCGATCTCGGGATGGTTGGACGACTCGAACCGGATCTGCGACATCATCTGCTCTTTACCTATTTCGGAATGGTGACGGAAGATTTCGAGAACGCATCGCGGCACCTCTCCGAGGTGGCGATCGTCCACGAACACTCGGATGTTCCCGGTTTCCGGCGGGCCATGCGGGAACTCTGTCGCCGCTGGCGCAGGGCGGCGCACTTCGAGGAGATGTCCCTGGCGATGCTGATGCTCCGATCGCTGCAGTTGGGCGCAAGGTACAACCTCTACTTCCCGGTGGAGATGGTGCTGATGGTCAAGGCCCTCGTGACCTACGAGGGTGTCGGTTATCTGATGGACCCGGAATTCGACGTGGCGGTGGTTTCCAGACGCCACGTCCTGCGGATCTTCCGATCTCAGTTTTCTCCGGGGAGACTGTTTCAGCAGGCCTTGCGCAGTGCCCCGGATCTCGCGGATGGTCTCGTTCGCCTCCCCCTGCTGGTCAGTGAAGGCTTGAGAATTCTGGAGATGCAGACGCGCCGGCCGCCCCAGAAGCCGCTGGCCGGCCTGAGGGGAACGATCTTTGGAGCCTCTTCTCTGGTGTCCGGTGCGATTCTGGCGGCCTACGGGAGTCCGTGGTACCTCTGGGCTCCCCTGATGATGATCGGGATTCTCATCCCCCTGAGGCGGGAAGGCTGAGGAGATCGGGCGAGCTTCCTCTTCCGACACTGGGACGAGACAGAAGCTTCGATGTGGACATCAGAGAACCTCGATTTCCCCGGATCAGTTTGGAGCCGGTTTCGGCTCACTCGCCCCCGGCCTCTGCACTTCTCCAGCGTCAGGTGACTCCTGCAGAGATGGCGGAGCCGTCCCGATCTCGACCTCTCCAGGCAGCCAGGCGCCCTCAACCCACACGATCCGCCATTGATTCAGGAATCTGTTGAGATCTTCCGCCGCATCGGTTGTCGTTTCCCTGCCGAGTACTACTTTCCTTGCAGATCCCCAGGGAGACTCTACGCCCTTCTTGCCGCCGGTCGTCCAGATCACAAGGGGGACGCCGAGTGCATCGAGATAGGTCACGGCCTGGTCTGGTTTTTGTAAGCTCTCGTCCTGATCATGGCGATCAACGATCAGAAGGACCGTTCTGGGTGATTTCTCAGCGGTTGCAAGGGCGCCCGCTACAACCAGAGCATCTGAGATTCGCTGAATGTCCTTCCTGTCCTGCTTCCAGGGCGCCACCGCCAACAGCCGTAGAGACTCCAGGCTCAGTGGAATCGGATCGGTCATTGGGAAGAGCGATGGGAGCAGGCCCTTGCCTGAGTCCGGATCGACGATCGGATCGACCTGTCTCAGGATCGGCTCGACCCGGCCTGATCTCCGGATACCGGATTCGAGTTCCTCAGCTCGGACCGACATGGCTTCCCATCTGTTTCTCCACCAGCGGGCTCGCGCCCGATCAATCGCATTTTCCGTGGCATTTTCCATGACCTGCTGCATCGCGAGTCTCTTGCGGGCCTCACGGCTCACAACAGCGACCACCAGGGGTTCCCCGTGCTCGACGGCCCGAACTCTCAACGGGGTTCCGGTTTTTCGAAGGCTCGCACGAATCCTGTCCACGGGAAGCTCGGTTGAGGAGGCGTCAAGCCTCATGCTCAGGCCGGTCAGGGCGGAGACGATGTTGGCGCCGTTTTCCCCGGAGACGATGGTTTCTGCCCGAGCGACCTCTCCGCCATCGAAGTGGACAGTGGCCGAAACGATGTGGATTCCTCGATCCTGAGGCAAAAGGAAAGAAGCATCCGGAGTGCAGTTGACGCTTCTGCCGTCCATCAGAACTTCAGTGCGGATGATCCTGCGGTTCATCGTACTCTTACATGCCAGTGAGAGCATTGTGCCTGACTTCTCAGGGAGGAATCGACAGTCGGCACTCTTGATTCCGAGGTTGATCAGTTGGGAGCTTTCTGCAAGTTGGGTCCCCTCGCCGTCCATGGCCACGGCCGTCAGACGGTGGGGAAGGACGCCGGGGCCGAGGTCCACTGAAAATCTCCAGGGCGCGTCGCAGCGTTCAGCAACACCTTCTCCGTCGAGACGAAGCTCCACCACCCTGGTCTGGGGAGGAGGAAGAACCTGGATGACCTGAGGCCCGGCCATGAGATTCAGGAAGAGGTTGAGGAAGATAAGCTCGGGCCTCAGCATTGATCTTTTCTCCGAACCGAACTCTCAACAATGGTGGGAAAGATGGCCATTAGAATCACTCATTCATGATACCAGCACCCGATTAGGGCAAACAGCGGCAGCAGGCCCGGCGATGGCGACCGCTTGGGTTTCCCGCCGTCGTTCGCCTCCGAAAAAAAACCGCCCGATGATCGGGCGGTTTCAAATCAAGCGAAACTGACACTCAGCCGGCGCTTGGTACTCCCTCAACGAGAATCACGGCATAGGTGTCGTGCGGGAATGGGTGGACATCGGGCATCGCACCAAAGAGCCAGCCCTTATAATCCGGTTTACCCTCCTCCTGGATGAGGACTTCCAGGGCGGGATTCTTCGCCTCGGCGGAGCGGCTGGTGATGCCGCTGTCATCCATGACGAAATCGGGTACGAAGGCCAGGGCCGTGGCTGTCAGACCGGTATCTCCGAGGGGGGTGGCCTCGCCGAGCTTCAGGGTATAGCGCTGAGCCTTGCCGTCTTTGGTCTTGACTTCGACGATCCCGCCCGACCAGGCAGCGGCGATCTCAGGCTTGAGGTTGACATCGGTGTTGACCTTCATGGCCTCATGCCCCATACCCATGCCCTCACCCATCTGGCCGTGGACGGCGTCCTTCGGCATTTCTGCGTGGGCGGCAGCAGCCTCCGGAGCCTCTGTTGTCGTTTTCTCGGCGGCCTTCTGACCGCAGCCATAGAGCGCCAGAGCAGCAAACAGGACGAATCCCAGAATTTTCTTCATCATTGCCTCCTTCGGCGGGCGATTATACGACGAAGTCGCCCTGAGGCCAAGGCCGGGAGACTGGGCGAGGCAATTGCCTTCGCCCGCCGGCTCCGGCTCCAGGGACCGGCTCTGTGACAGGAACCGGAGCCGCGAGCCGGAACCGCATCCGGAGCCGGGTCCGACGCCCGCGAGGCGAGGCTGAGCCGGCAGGGTCGCACTCGCAGTGGTCGGAATATCCCACGACCGCATCGGTTTCGGCGACCATCCCCCGGCTCCGCCCCCCTCCGGCTCGGGATACCAATGTTGTGCCCGGCCCGCGCATTCCGCTTGAAGACCCACGACCGCTCCGGCTCCGGCATCGGCCCCGGATGCGCGGCTCCGGCCACGGATTCGGCTCCGGATTGCTGTTCCGGCTTCTGCTCCGGCCTCGGTTTGCCGCTCCGGCTCCCGGCTCAGGGAATGACGAGCACTTGCCCCGGGTAGATCCGGCTTCGGGAAGAAAGCCCGTTGGCCCTCAGGAGGCTTGAGAGTTTGACTCCGTGGGCCTGGGCAATCCGTCCCAGAGTGTCGCCCTTCCGAATGGTGTAGCGCTTGAGATCCGACCTGGAGCCGGCGGAGACCTTGAGCTTTTGTCCGGGATGGATGAGGTTGGAACCCAGCTTGTTCTCTCGCTTGATTCTGTCAACGGTGGTTCGGTAGCGCCTGGCGATGGAGTAGAGACTCTCACCCGGTCGAACGGTATGAGTCCCGCTGGAGGGGTTGTAGGCCGGAGTCGAGGGTGCGCGATATCCACCCCGGGTCGGGATCTTGAGTCGCTGCCCCGGCCAGATGCGGTTGGCTGAGCGGAGATGATTGGCCCTCATGATGCCCCGGATCGAGCTTCGATAACGACGGGCGATGCCCGACAGGGTCTCACCCCGACGGACCCGGTGAAGTATGTAGGCCGGTGTGGGAGGTTTGTACTCGGGAATGGAGGCGATTTTCTCGAGCAGTAGATCCTGCATGCCCATTGGAACCTTGAGTTCATAGGAATCTTTGGGGGTGGCGTGGTTCCTCAGTTCAGGGTTGAGTTCCTGGAGGCTGCCCTTCGGGAGCCCAAGCTCTTTGTCGAGGGTCTCGAGTTTGACGCTGCGGTGGATGCTGACCCGGATCCAGTCCTCCAGGGAGGAATCCGGTTCGGGCAGCTCGAATCCATAATTCTCCGGATGCTCGACAATCATCAGGGTGGCAAAGAACCTCGGTACATACCGTCGGGTTTCCGAGGGGAGCATGTTATAGAGATCCCAGAAATCGAGATACTCATCGGGGTGGGAGCGCTGGAGGCGGGCCACGCGGGCCTCGCCGCAGTTGTAGGCAGCCAGTGCCTTGGGCCAGTCTCCAAAGAGATCGTGGAGTTCGCTGAGGTAGGCGATGGCGGCATCCGTGGCCTTCTCGGGATCCATCCGCTCATCGATCCACGAATTACGGGAAAGTCCGTAGCGCTGCCCGGTCGAGGCGATGAACTGCCAGAGCCCGAGGGCCGAGGCGCGGGAGTAGGCTTTGACCTTGAACCCGCTCTCCACCAGCGGCAACCAGGAGAGCTGGGAGGGAAGGCCCGCCTTCTCGAGTTTTTTCAGGATCATCGGGCGGTATTTCCCGGAGCGCTCGTAGGAGCTCAGGAAGAAAGCCTTCTCAGGGCCGGAGAACTTCCGAATCTCCCGCTGGACCTGTTCGTTCTTGACGAGGGCGAGACCGAGATCAAAAGAATGGGTGGGTGAGGAGGCTGCGCCAGGAGAGGAATAGGCCCGGCCGATGAGATCAGCGATCAGGCGTCGGATGTCCTCTCGTGCCTGGAGGTACTCCCCTTCATGATCGGCGGGCAGGCTGAGCATCAGTTCGTAGGCATGATCGACGGCATCGATGGCGTCATCGACCTCGCCCTGGTCGAGGAATTCGTTGGCGGACTGGCAGAGGTCGAGGGCCTGCTGCTGGAGGGCGGCATAATCCGGCGTCTCCTCGGCATCTTCTGTCTCGACTGCTTCCTCCGCCTCAACGGGATCCTCTGCAGCTGCTTCCTGCCCCGGCGTCTCTTCTGCTGCTTCGGGCAAGGCCGTCGGTGCGGGAGTCGGCGCCGCCTGGGGCAGGGGACTCTCGACCACGGCCGGCTGCGAATTCATGCTGCCGCAGCCTGGGAGAAGGACCATGAGGATGAGGATCGTGAGGAATGAAATATTAAATCGCTGCTTCACGTTGATGACTCCGGGCGCCGAATTCGTCTCGGCCGCTGGAGAGATCATACACGAAGACCTGTGTGATCCGGCTGAAGATGTTATAATCACGCCACGCCGCCGGTCGTTTCTCGCCCGGCGCCCCCGGAGATCTGATGCTCTCAATGATTCGAAGACAAAGACCGAGGAGAGTTCCCCTGCGTTTTACCGGTTCCCTCGGCAGGGAGCTTCAGGGCGGCCTCACCAGGCATTCTCTGCCGAGTGTGCGGCACGTCAGCCTGCAGCTCCCCCACCTCCCGGCAGCCTGGGACGGGCTGAAAGTCCTCCAGATTTCCGATGTTCATGCGGGGCCCTTTGCCCCGGTCAAGAGATTGCAGCTGATCCGACGGATGGCCCAGGATCTCGAAGCGGAACTCGTCGTATTCACCGGTGACCAGCTGGATCGCCGGCCCTCGGATGCGGAGATCTTCTCCCGGGGATTCGATGGTATTTCAGCGCCCCTGGGGGTGTGGGGAATTCTGGGAAATCACGATCACCTGACTTCGACTTCCCTTGCGGTCCGGAGCCTGGAATCGGCGGGGATCCAGCCCCTGGTCAATCAGAGCGTCCAGTTTGAACGAGAAGGTGTCGTCCTCTCGCTCACCGGGGTCGATGATCTCTCTTCTCCCGGTGAAGGACCCGATTTTTCGCTGATTGCCGAGCAGGAAAATACCTTCCGGATCTGCCTCTGCCACCAGCCAGAGGGTTGGATCGATGCCGCAGCCCGGGGCGCTCACCTGACGCTGGCGGGTCATACTCACGGCGGTCAGCTCGCCCTGACGACGAGGAGGCTCAACGTCGCTCGTGTTGCGACTCGGTACATCGCCGGACCCTACCGCCGCGAGAACGCCTTCCTTTACGTCTCTCGCGGTACCGGGGTCGGTGCCGTGCCGCTGCGCTTCGGCGCGCCGCCGGAGATCGATCTCCTGACGCTGCGAACACCGGCCATGTACCGGTCGAGGGTCGCCTGAAGGGCGCCTTCAGGGCGAAACGAGGACGGCAGGATCCTCCCACTCGGCCGTCTCGGTCCAGGCACATGCTGAGGGGATCGGGTATCGACCTTCCGTCGAGGAAGTCAATGAGATCACTGGTATTTGAAGGTCAGACATGGCTCGTTTATGAGAAACTCCGAGAAAACGGTTGGGAGCTGCATAAGGCTTTGCGTCGGCTGTTGAAGAAAATGCTCCGCGGAGATCCCGGAGTCGGCGCCGGGAAGCCGGAACAACTAAACACGGACTCGCGGAACTCTGGACCCGCCGTATCGGCGGGAAAGACCGGCTCATTTTTAGCTTTGATGAAAGCCATATCTACAGTATTGCGATCGGCGGACACTACGATCAGCCGCCCTCAGCCTGAGGCTTGGGAATCCGGCGCGACGACCGAGTCACGAGGCAGGGCACATTGTCCCGCCGAGGACTCCAAGGACGTGGAAACCCCCTCCCGGGCGAAGACAGGAGGACATTTTCACGCTGAGGTCCGCGGGGCGCCGCAGAGGTCGGACGACGGTCCTGATGACTGGATTGCCGCATGGATTCCGCCCGAACCGACGAAGTGGCTATCGGGAGCGAAGAGTTTATCGGGAGCGAAGAATTTATTCGCTCAGAAATTGGTCGTTCGAGGGAGGATGGGCGAT
>JANTFG010000095.1 GCA_024763555.1 Thermoanaerobaculales bacterium | reverse complement strand
GTGCTCGGCCCAGGTATTCCGCTCAAAGAACCACGTCCCCACCGGCTCCGGCATCGGCTCCGGATGTGCGGCTCCGGCCCCGGATCCGGTTCCTGCTCCCGTTCCGGCCCGCCGCTCCGGCTCTCTACTTCAGCAATGGACCACCAAAACCCAGGAAAAGGCCGAGGGCGCCCAGGGCGACTGCCAGCACCCGCCGGAGCCGGCCCCCTCGCAGCAGCCGGCCCTCGAGACCGAAGAGAATGGCCGAGAGCAACGGGGCCGCCATGAAGAGGACCGGCAGCAACTGGATCCGGTAGCGGGACTTGACGTGGAAGCAGAAAAAGAGGGCGAGATTGTAGCCCAGAAAGAGGAGCATGAGACGCAGCCACCTCCGGTCTTTCCAGGGGTACAGGAGCAGGGAAGCCGGAAAGAGGGCGAGCAGCACCGCGTAGAAAAGAAATGAAGAAACCCGAAGCAGGCCGGCAATCTGCGAACTCCGATCCCGATAGCCCAGTCCCATCTTCACGGCAGCGCCCTCCAACAGCTGTTCTCCAAGATAATTCTCTTTGTCGAAGAGACGGAAGTACTGGCGGAAGAGCTGAGACTTGAGCGTCGCCACAAGGCCCTGCTCCCTGATCCTGGCGTAGGAACGCCTTCTCAACTCAGTGTTCTTCTGAAAGAAATTCCCCGCCGCACACCGATACTCCTCGTAGGCGCGGGCAACGTATTCATCCTCGAAATTCTTCAGACCCCGGTCGTTGAGCCCGACCCAGAGATTGAAGGCCGAGGAGTCTGCAATCATCGGCCGCCCGAGTCGGTGATACTGCGCCCACAGCACCGGCGAGATCGTCAGCAGCAGGGTGAGCACCACGAGGGCCGCATTTCGAAGGGCCTTCTCCCTCCGCCAGAAGGCTCCGAGCAGCAGGAGCGGAATCAGAGGTCCGAGGAGACTCTTTGTCAACAAGGCCAGTCCCAGGACCACGCCGGTCAGGAGATTCCAGGCCTTTGATTCCCAGTGGACACAGAGCATCCAGATCGCCATCAGAAAAAGACTCAGATGAAGAACCTCAGGCCAGAGGTAATGCGTGAAAGCGACCAAAGGCGGATAGGACAGACAGAGCCAGACGCCGAACAGTCCCGCCCGGGAGGACGCGGACCATCGCCGGATCAGGTCGCCGAGCACCAGGGCGGCGACAACGAGAAGGAAAGTCTGAAAGAGGCCGATGAGAAGGACTCGCTTCGCGCCGATCGCCACCAGACCCGAAAGGACCTGGGACTGGAGCGGTGGCCAGAAGGCTTCCGGCCACCATGCGGGACTCCCATTGAGGAGTGCCTGCGCTGAATCCATGTAGCGATTCTCGTCGCCCCAGAGCGCCCTGCCCCGGAACTCGAGAATCCAGAGCGCGATGTGCAAGCCGGCAGTCCAGAGCCAGGCGCCGATGATCAGGAACCTGATCGACGGACGGAAGCGCCGGGCCGGAAATTTCAACTCTTTGGAGGCCCCATCGGGTACAGAAGCTCGAAATCATCCGGCACCTGCATCTTCATCTGCAGCATGGCCTGGGCGTGGGTCTTCCCCTGGGCATCCGTGATGATCGATTCCGTTCCACCGCCACCGAGGGAATCATGCAGCAGAAAGTTCAATGCGAGCAGGTTCGGCAGTTCGAAACGCTCAACAGCGCCATGGCAGATTTCCGAAAAATGTTCCCTGACTCGCTCGATACTCAGTTCTTCGAGCAACAGATCGTAGACCTCGCGATTGCCCGCAAGGACGCCGACGTTGGACCCATCGCCTTTATCTCCCGAGCGGGCATGGGCAATTTCTCCAAGGTAGATCTCTTTCATGCTCCCACCTCCTCGACCGACACCTCCGCCTTGATCAACTCGCGGGGGATCAGAGCCGGCCAGTACGCCACGATCTCCTGGGCCTTCGGACGGCCTCCGGCAAATCCGGTAACGCCGGGAGGTCCGGAGGTCACCAGCGGCGCGATCTCCATCCCGAAACGGTTGACCATCTCACGGCTCGAATCTTTCACACCGAGTCTCAGAACCACTTCCGGCGCATTCTCCACGGGTCCGACAATCCCTCTGTGGACCTGACCGATCCCGAGGAACTCCTCCTGCCTGTCTTCGAATCGGCAGCCGACCATCTCGAGACGTTCCCAGACGGCCGATGCACAGAGCCGCGCCTTCTCCAGAGCGTTGGGGCCGGAAAGAACAATCTGGCCCGTTGCCTTATAGCCGGCGAGGTAGGAGATCGAAACCTTGAGATAGGGTGTCCTCACATCGCCCCGGACGCCTGAAACCCGGACCCGATCCGGTCCGTCCTGTGCCAGTTTGATGCTCGTAAAGTCGACCACGCAATCCGGAGTCAGAAACTGTTTCGGGTTTCCCATTTCGTACACGAGTTGTTCTGCGACGGTATCGACCGTCACCATTCCCCCCGTGCCCTCGTGCTTGGTGATGATGAGTTCTCCTTCGGGCCCGACTTCCGCGATGGGATAGCCGATGTGGGCCATATCCGGGACTTCCCACCATCGCGTAAAGTTCCCTCCGGTCGACTGGGCCCCGCACTCCAGGATATGACCCGCGACCGTCCCGAGCGCCAGCTGATCCGGCGTGGACCAGCCGTATTCGTGCATCAGCGGGGCGAGTACCAGTCCCGGATCGGTACAACGTCCCGTGACCACGATATCCGCCCCCTCGTCGAGGGCCCGGACCATGCCTTCCGTAGGAAGATAGACGTTTGCGGCAAGGATCTCCCTTTCCTCGTCAAAAAGCCCCTCTCCCGTATCCATGTGACGGAATTCTACCCCCGCGGCTTTCAGCTCATCGAGGCGACCGAGGATGTCATCCCCGGACACAGTCCCGATCTTCAATTTCGACAAGCCACGCTTCCGGGCAGCATCGAAAATACGGCCTCGGCAGGCTTCAGTATTGACGCCGCCGGCGTTCGCGATGATCCGGACCTTCTTCTCGATGATCTCCGGAAGCACCTCGTCAATGAAACGGACGAAATCCGTGGCATAGCCTCGGGCCGCATCACGATTCTTCTGCTTCTGGAGAATGGACATCGTGACTTCCGCCAGATAATCCATGGTCAGATAGTCAAGCGGGCCCTCACGAAGCATACGGATCGGTGTCTGAACACTGTCTCCCCAAAAACCCTGACCGTTCCCGATCCGCAATCGTTCCTTCATGTTCTCTCCCCCTCACGCTCTTCGACTTCCGTGCTCTCGTCTTCCCGGCCCACAAGCCGCCGATCCTGAATCCATGCCGCAAGCAGAATAAGAATATTCCACCCGGTCCACCAACCCGCTGTCTTCCAGCCGGGCTTCGCCACAAAAACGAGATAATTGATGATTCCGACGAAAATCATCGCGGTCACGATATTTCGCCCCTTGATGTTCGGCAACCTCAGCCTGGAAACCATGAGCCCGGCAAAAAGCAGAACCAGCAGGGCGACCCAGGAGCGCGGCATCTGATCCCTCATCAATACCGCAGCCATGAGATAGGAAGCCGCAACCGGAACAGGAACTCCAGTCGTTCGAGGACCCTTGGAATGGGCATCCGTCGTCAGGTTGAACCGGGTCAGACGGAAGACCGCGCAGAGAAGGTAGACCAGGGCCACCGCCAGGCCCAGGGGCTGAAATCCTTTCAGTACAGCCTCGTAGACGAGGAATGCCGGCGCAGCCCCGAAGCTTAATGCATCTGAAAAGGAATCCATCTCCTGTCCGAATTCGGAGGTTGCGCCGAGCCAGCGAGCAATATTGCCGTCCAGGGTATCGAGAAAGATCGCAAGCACCAGGAGGTAGACCGCCATGTCGAAACGCTGGTCCGCCGCCATAATCAGCGAGATGAATCCGCATGAGATATTGGCTGCGGTCACGCCGTTGGGCGCCAGAAGACGATAGTTCCGCGGGTTATCCGGGTTTCGATTCATGGTGTTTTGCCATCGGGCGCCGGCTTGGCCCCATCTTCAACGATCTTCATCCCGATGATTCGATCAAGTTTCGGGAACTCCTTCTTCAGATAGCTGTTTCCTTCACGGGCGATTCGGGCCTGGGACGGGCCGTGCCCCTGGGGTGCGCCCTCTCCGTATCCCGAATAGAGAGAATCGACGACATTCATCCCGGAAACAACCTTCGCAAAGGGTGCAAAACCGTATCCGTCAAGGTACTTGTTATCGGCATAGTTGATGAAGAACTGTGTCGTTCGTGAATTCGGGGCATTGGTCTTGGCGAAGGAGACCATCCCGCGGGTATTGGCCTGTTTGACCCGATCGTCGACGATCGTGGCCTCCCGCCAGGCAGCTGTGACCGCGGGGTCGGCATTGAAGCCCACCTGAGCCATGAAGGGCCGTGGCGTCCTCACGACTCTGAAGAAGAAGGCATCGTCGTAAAAACCAAGCTTGACGAGATTATAAAAACGATCTGCGCCGACAGGAGCCCAGTCCCGATGAACCTCCATCGTAAAATGTCCCTTGCTCGTCTCGACATCGACCTTGAAGACGGCCGGCGCCTCCAGCTTCGCCTTCTCCGGATGCAACAGGGGATTCTCAGCCCGTGCCTCTCCCGCCAGGCTCCAGGCAGGAAGGGTCAAAGCCAGACCAATCATCACGAGCAGAGACTGAAATTTTCTCAACATTCTTCATTCCTCCCCGAATTTATCATTGCCTGAATCCCAGGCTCCATGGAATGATATCCTCTCTTTCCCCAAAAAGGGGCGCCCGGAGGTTCGATGTCTGAAAAAAAATTCTATATCACGACTCCAATCTACTATGTCAACGACATGCCGCATATCGGCCACATGTACACGACGGTTATGGCGGACATCTTCGCCCGCTACCATCGCCTCTGCGGAGAGAAGGTCTACTTCCTGACAGGAACCGACGAACATGGCCAGAAGATCGAGAAGTCCGCAGCGGCACAGGGAATTCCACCGATCAAGCTGGCGGATCGGGTTGTTGAGCGCTATCGGCATCTCTGGGAGCTTCTCGAGATCTCCAACGATGATTTCATCCGTACCACGGAAGACCGGCATCGGGAGGCCGTACAGAAGATTATCGGCAGAATCCGGGAGAACGGCGACCTCTACCGCGGCGATTACGAAGGCTGGTACTGTGCCGGGGCGGAGTCATTCGTTCCGGACTCCCAGGTCGAGGACGGGCGAGACCTCGAGTCGGGATATCCCGTGGAGCGCCTCTCCGAGCCCTCGTGGTTCTTCCGCCTCTCCGCTTTTGAGGATCGGCTCCTCGAGTGGTACCGCGAGAATCCCGACTGCATCCAGCCGCGCAGCCGTTACAACGAGGTTCTCCGCTTCGTCGAGGGCGGTTTGAAGGACCTCTCGGTCTCGCGGGTCTCGGTCAACTGGGGCATCCCCTTCCCGGGGGAGGAGGAACACGTCGTCTATGTCTGGCTCGATGCCCTGACCAACTACATCTCCGCCCTCGGTTTCGGCAGCAGCGACCCCTCTAAATTCGAGGAATTCTGGCCCGCCGATCTTCACCTGGTCGGCAAGGATATCCTGCGTTTCCACTGCGTCTACTGGCCGGCTTTCCTGATGGCGGCCGGCCTGCCGCTCCCGAAAACCATTTTTGGACATGGATGGTGGATGCGGGATGACGCGAAGATGTCGAAGTCGCTGGGCAACGTTGTCCGCCCGGACTATCTCATCGAGAAATTCGGCGCCGACCCGCTGCGCTATTTCATGGCACGGGAAATGGCCTTCGGTCAGGACTCTTCCTTTTCCGACCAGGGATTCCTCGAGAGATTTAACTCGGATCTTGCCAACGCCCTCGGGAATACGGCTTCGCGCAGCCTCTCGATGGCTGAGCGTTTTCTCGGCGGAGAGATTCCCTCGACGATTCCGGACAACGCCATCTCTTCGGTGGCGCTTGAGACCGTTGAGCTGTACCGGAAGAACATGAGCGGGCTTGAACCCAATCGGGCACTGGAAGCCGTCTGGAAACTCCTCTCCGAGATTAATGGATTCATCCAGGAGGCCCAGCCCTGGGCCCTGGCCAGGAAGGGAGAGGAGGGGCGGGCAGCCCTCGAGGAGTGTCTGGGAACGGCGATCGAGGGACTTCGTTTCGTCTCCATCATGATCCAGCCCTTCATGCCTTCGACTGCTGAGAAACTGCGAATCCAGCTGGGCGTCGGGGAGCTTCCCATGGATCTCGAAACCGGGACCCGATGGGGGCTTTCAGCAGGGAGGCGTCTCGGCAAAACCGAGGCCCTCTTCCCCAGAATCGACATTGCCAGAACCATGAAGGCCTTTGCCTCAGGTGGGGAGAAAAAGCAGCCTCAACCGAAACCGACTGAAAGCGAAGAGAGTGCCATGATCACCATTGACGATTTCGCAAAGATCCAACTCAAGGTCGGCACGATCCGCGAAGCGGAGGCCGTGCCGAAGTCAAAGAAACTGATCAGACTCCAGGTCGATCTCGGAGAGGAGGAGCTTCGCCAGGTCGTGGCCGGTATCGGAGATGCCTACTCCGCCGAGGATCTTCCGGGCCGCCAGGTCATCATCGTGGCCAACCTCAAGCCCGCAAAACTGATGGGCGTCGAGAGCCGGGGCATGCTGCTGGCGGCTTCACTGGAGGGCAAAGCCGTTCTCCTGGCGCCGGGAACTGAGATCCCGCCGGGAACCGGAGTGCGCTGAAGCTTCGATGGGAGAGGATTGCGCTCGGCGCAATCCGGAGCGGAGGGCCGAGACCAGGGCCGGAGCCGATGCCGGAGCCGGAACAGGGAGCCGCAATCCGGAGCCGGAGCAGGGAGCCGGAACAGCAATCCGGAACCGGAGCAGGAGCAGGAACCGGCTCTGGGGTCGATGCGGCCGTGGTTCTTTGGGTGGGATGCAGGTGGGATGATCGCGGTCTCTGTTGCTGAAGCCCGAGCAGAGAGAAGGTTGCCGAAAGCTATGTGGCCGTGGGAATTTCGACCACTTCGAGTGTAACTCCGGAGGTTCAGCCTCGCGCTTCGGGCGCGGCATCCGGCTCCGGAATCCGTTGCGGCTCCTGCTCCGGATGCGGCTCCGGCTCGTCGTTCCTGCTCCTGCAGCATGACAGGACGGTTGATCGTCAAGAAGCCGGAGCGGCCGTTGAGCCCTGTTGACCAGGTCCGGGCGATAAATGGAGGTTATTGCATCCGCAGCGATGAGTGGCCGCACACTTGCCGGGAGCATGGTCTTGTCAACCTGATGTAGCCTGCTTCGGTGATGCCGCGTTATCTTGGGTTATACTCGCCCGGATGAAGATTCCGAGTTTTTTGCGTTTTCTTTCCCGGTTTTCAACAAGAGCTCTGACAGTGCTTTCCGGCGCAGGGCTCATCTTTCTTGTGGTGGGCTGCCTCCAGGGATCTCCGCTGGAGGATAAAGCGCCGGTGCAGAGTTTCAAGATCTATCTGGAAGAGCCGGGAGTCTACAGCGTCTCCTACGGGGAGCTGGTATCTCAGGGTCTTGAAGCGAGACAGTATGCTCCCAGCGAAATTTCCTTGAGCAACCGGGGGGCGCAGGCGCCGTTCTGGGTCGAGGGGAAGGATGGCTCGTCTTTTGGCGCCGGTGATCGGATCGTCTTTGTCGGAATGCGTCTTCGGGGTGAGTACTCCTACCTCGATGAGTATTCGGCCTACAACTGCTATTTCCTGCGTTTCGGCGCAGGAGCCGGATTGCGGGGCAGGAGGGTCGGAGGAGGCCCGGTGACTGGAGGGGATGCTCTCGGGAAGCGTGTCCATCACCACATGGAGGAGGATATCGTCATGGTCCGCTTCCACGAGCGCCCCGGGCATCCTGAGGAACGCTGGTACTGGTCCCGGATGGCCGTCACGGACAAAGAAGCCTTCAAGCTGAAGCTCGGGCTGGATCATCTGAAGGTCGAGGCGCTGGATGCTTCAGCTCTGCCGCCGGTGCATGCGGTCGGTCCGGGCGCCCCGGCGGTTGAACAACGCCTGGGCGAGATCTTCGGATCCGAGGGACCGGTCGTGCGGGATGTCAGGCTCAGGCTGGGTTTCCGGGGTTGGTCGCAGGTCCGAAAGAAGGATCCGAAAATGGCGGACCACGAGGTGGGGGTCTGGGTCAACGGCAGAAAGAGCGGGATCCTCGACTGGGATGGCCAGGCGCCGGTGAGCAAGGAAATCGAGGTCCCTGGCGACCTGCTTTCAGATGGAAATCTGGAGCTTGAACTCAAGGTGGAAAAGCGTAAGGAACCGGGTACGGGGAATCTCTTTGTCGACGTGATTCTCTTCAACTGGCTGGAAGTGGACTACCCGAGGAAAGATGACTTTGAGAAGGGCCAGAGCCGTTTTGCAGTCGATGATCACGGAGGGGGCGGGATTCTGGATCTGCATCTTCCCGAAACGGAAGAGGGCTGGCTCTACCTTGATCCCGCTCGGCGGATGAAGCTCGGGCGGGGCAAACAGCAGGTGGAGCTTCCTGCCGGGCATTCAGAGGATCTCTTTGTGGTCGTCGATCAGGGCGCCCGGCCCCCGGTCCGTCTCGTCGAGGATCGTCCCTCGCGGCTCAAAGTAAAGGATCGGCAGGCGGATTATCTCATGGTGACCCACAAGAGCCTGAAAGAGGCGGTCAAGCCCCTGGCGGATTATCATCGAAAGAAGGGTTTGTCTGTCGCCCTCATCGATGTCGAGGATATCTTCGATGAATTCAACGGGGGTATCCCGAACCCTCAGAGTCTCCGTGACTTTTTCTCCTGGGCCTGGCATAACTGGGAGCAGCCGCGTCCCCGATTCGTGCTGCTGGCAGGGGATGCCAGCTGGGACTGGAAGAACAGGACCGTTTCCGATGCCAACTACGCGGACTGGACCTATCGGCCCGGCGAGGTTTGGAATTTCGTCAAAAACGGTTCGACGCCCTATGGCGAAGAGGCCTCGGTCAACCACCGCAATCTCGTGCCGACCTGGGGCTTCCGCAGCCACGAGGGTCATGCGGCGAGCGATAACTGGCTGGTCTGTGTCGATGGGGATGACTACCTTCCCGACATGGCGGTTGGGAGGATTCCGGTGGCCTCTCCGGAAGAGATGAAAGCCGTCGTTGAGAAGACCATCGCCTATGATGCACAGGCCCCGGAGGGTGAGTGGCGAAAGAGATTGCTCTTTATCACCAATGAAAGTAAAGGATTTCAGAGATCCAGCGACCGCTCCGCCGAGCTTTTCGAAGGCCGGGGATTCGAGATCGAAAAGGTCTATCCCAACGCCGGGGAGACTGCCAACGACCTGCACACGAGGCATATGCTGAATCTCTTCGATCAGGGCCTGCTGATGGTGCAGTTTCTCGGGCACGGCGGACGCTACATCTGGCGGACCGGTCCCCCGGACCTCAAGAAGAATCACGACCTTTTCACCCTCGAGGATCTCGATGACCTCAAGGAGAATTCGAAGCTGCCCGTCGTCATCAGCCTGACCTGCTATTCGGCGCCCTTTGATCACCCGACGGCTGATTCCATCGGCGAGAAATTCCTGCGGATGCCGAAAAAGGGCGCCATTGCTGTTTTCGCAGCCTCCTGGAGAAACAGTCCCTCCTCGACGATGGGCAGGATCGTCATGGAGGAGCTGAGTCGTCCGAATGCCACGATCGGTGAGGCGATCATGAGGGCCAAACACCAGCTGAGGAACGAGATCCTGGTGCAGACCTACAATCTGCTGGGAGATCCGGCCATCCATATGGCCGTTTCGGATGAGGTGATTCCGCCGCCGATTGAGGAGAAAACGCCCCAAGAAGGAGTTCGTTGAATGTTATCCCGATATCTGAAAATCCTGCCTGTGATGACTCTGATCGCTCTGGGCGCCTGTGCGACCACGGCGGATGTCCGGGATCAGCCCCGCCCGGCGGCCGATTCCTCGACCAGGGCCGCGGAGGCCGAAGCTCCCTCGAAAGAGGCGGAGGAACTGGTCAATACTTTGAAGTGGAGCACCGCCAGTGAGGTCGAGAATTTCGGCTTCGATATCTATCGGTCGACCTCGGAGGATGGGCCCTTCGAGAAGATGACCAAAGAGCCGCTCCCGGGCGCCGGAACGATCGATGAGCCCCAGTCCTACATCTGGAAGGATGATTCCATCAAGCCTGGCGTGGACTATTATTACTACATCGAGAGCATCTCCTACGCGGGAGTGCGTGAGCGCTTCAGTCCGATTATCAAGGCCCCCGCGAAGCACCTGTCTCAGAGCTGATTCCCGAGTGTCGATGGAGTCCAGCGCCGGGGATCTGGGTCGAAAGGGTGAGTGGATCGCCCTTTTCTATTTTCTCCTCCGGGGCTACCGGATTCGGAATCGGAACTGGAGGGGTGGGGGAGGAGAGATCGATCTCATCCTCAGCCGGGGTCGAAACATCATCTTCGTCGAGGTTAAAACCCGGAGTTCAGACGACTTCGGAGGAGCGCTGGCCTCTGTCGATGCAAGGAAACAGGCGATTCTCATCCGAGCCGCATCGGCCTATCTCAGCCGTCATGAACTCTGGGAGAAAGCGGCCCGTTTCGATGTTCTGGCTCTCGAAAAGAGCGGGCGTGGAATTCTGGGCTTCAATATCCGGCATGTCGAAGATGCCTTTGAGGCCGACCCGGCGATTATGGCCGGCTGAGAGGGTGTTCATTCCTCGGCTTTTTCTTCCGGGCCTGCCGGTTTCCAGAGAGTGAGAAGGATGAAGCCGATCGCTGCGCCGCTGAGGCCGGGTTCGGACTTCAGCAGGAATCCGCGAGACTGGCAGATCTCCAGGAGAAAATAGACGCTCGGACCTCCCAGGAGAGCGGCGATGGCGGCTTTGCGGCTGATTTCGCTCCTCCGCATCCCGAGAACCATGACGGGCAGGAAACCGGCCGTTAACAGACCCCATCCGAGAATGCCGAGTCTGATTACTCCCTTTCCCGAAGCCAGGGCCAGTGACCCCGCGACGGCGGCGGCGAACAGGGTAGCCAGACGGGCCTGAGTGAGCTTGACCGGAGCAGAGCCTCGTCCGAATGCTGCGGGAAAATCAATACTGAAGGCCGCCGCCACGAGATTGAGGAGCGTCGCCGAGGTGGACATGACGGCCGCGAGGATCGCGATCAGCGCGGCGATGAGAAGGGCGGGATTCTCCAGGGAGCGGAGAAGAGCCGGCGCCAGAGCATCCGCATTCTCGAAATGCAGGGCGCCCCGAGCCGCAAGTGCGCCCCCGGCCAGGCCGAAACCGACCCAGATGCTGAGGATGGTCAGCAGGGCCGCGGTGGAGACCGCCGGGAGCAGGCGGAGGGACTTTCGATCCTTGAGCATGAGGAATTTCTGCAGATAATGGGGCTGGGCGCAGGTCCCGACTGCAAAGAGCAGGAAGAGGCTGAGATAGCTCCCCCCGTGTCCTGAAGCCATGGGGTCGAGAAGTTCCGGTCTCAGCTCGCCCAGGATCGTTGTGGCCGAAGCAAGGCCTTCTGCCCGTGTCAGGGCGATTGCGCTGAGCAGAAGCGCGATGATGCTCATGATCAGGCCCTGGAGGGCTTCGATCGGGAGTCCGGGCTGCATGCCTCCCGTCGCGGCGTAGGCGAGGGTCAGCGTGATGACCCCTGCGGCGAGAGCCCAGCCCGGAAAGGGGAGGAGGGTGTTTCCCAGGATCGCCAGAGCTTTGATCTGGACGGCCAGAGTCGCGAGGCTCCCGAGAAGGAGAATTGAAGCCGATATGCCGCGTGGCCATCCTTCGCCCCATCTCGCCGCGATGAGGCCCGGAATCGTCAGAGCGGGCCGGCTTCGAATGTGTCTGAGAATAGGTTCTCCGACGGCGAGACACTGGAGTGTTCCCGTCAGGGGCGCCGAGGCAATGAGCCACAGGCTTGCGATGCCGACGGTGGCAAAGAGACCGGGACCTCCGACAAAGACGAAAGCGGAGAGCCCCGCCGCGGAACCTGCGAGCCCCGCCAGAATCGGCCCGGCCCGCCGGGAGGCCACAAAGAAGGATTCAAGCCCTTTGCCGGTCTTCCATCCCCAGATTGCCAGCACAAGGGCTGCAAGCAGGACAGGAATCAGGATGAGGGAAGTCAGGATTGATCTCCGTCGGGGAAGCTCAGGGCGTAGATCAGGGGAAAGGCGAGGCCCATGAGGAGAATGCCGCCGACAAATACGGCGAAGGCAGTTCGACCCTGAAGACCGCTGGTGAGCAGAACCATCCAGATGAGGAGTATGGCGAAGAGGAAAATCCATCCAGCGAGGGCTCGCCCGGGGTGTTTTCGGGGACTGGATGGAATCATCAGGGTGAAGAGGATGATGCAGGCAGCGATTCCTGCGGCTCTCGGGGGCGCCCAGGTCTGGACGAGGAGCCAGCCGAAAGCCATGGCCGGGACGAGAATTCTCAGCAGACGGTGTTCCGGCCTCATGCGCGTATTCTAACTCACTGTCCCCCGCAAGAAGTCCATCCGGGGCGAATCGGGTGACGAAACCAGCGAATGAAGACCCGGAATCCTCGAAATGATCGAAGCCTCCGAAGAAATCTCACGTCGCAGAGCCCCTTCACCCCGAGGCACGGCATCAGGATCTTCCTGAGGGCCCGCGAAAAAATTACTGCCGCTTTTCGCATCCCATCTGCACCACATCTTCGGCTCGGGCTCAATCTGGAAATACTCAACGTAGGCAAGGCTA
>JANTFG010000094.1 GCA_024763555.1 Thermoanaerobaculales bacterium | reverse complement strand
GAGGGAATGCCGCCCCAGGAGGCGCAGGAGCCCAGGGCGACGATGGCCCCGGCTTTTGAACCGACATCCTTGAGAATGTCGATGGCCGTCCTGCCTCCGATCTGGCAGTAGACTCCGTTGTCTTTGGTGGGAATTGCGCCCTCGACGACGCAGATGTACTTCCCGGCGCCGGCCTCCATCGCCTCATGGAGAGCCTCTTCGATCTGGTAGCCGGCCGCTGCGAAGAGGGTCTCGTGGTAATCGATCGAGACCAGGTCGAGGACCAGCTCGGCCAGGCCCGGATGGGAGGTGCGCAGCAGGCTCTCGGTGCATCCGGTGCATTCCTGGAAATGCAGCCAGATCACGGAGGGCTTGAGCCCGGCCTCCGCCGCCTCGGCCATCTTGAGGCCCTCGGCACTCGACAGGCCGACGGCCGCCGCGGCCATCAGGCAGATCTTGGTGAAATCCCGGCGGTCCACACCCTCTCTGGAGTCCGGCGTCGCCAACTCGATCCATGGTTCTCGTGAAGCCATTGCTGCCTCCCAGCTTGTTCAGGGTCCCTAAATCAGACCATACGAGAATAAGGGAACAAGAGCACAAGTGTCAAAGAAAATTATAAACTTGAGGGAGAGTCTCAACTTCATCACTAATGATGACTTGCGGCATCCACGAAAGCGCTTTGAAGAAGCTGTCCAATGACTCTTCAGGAGCTTCCAATCAGCCGGGAGAGGGTGTGACGCAGGTGGGCGACCAGACCCCGTGGACTCAGGATGGCCCCACTCTCGTCTCGGAGGGATTCTCCTTCGAGTCTGCGTTCGGCGAATCGCTGGGCGAGTTCCTGGGCGAGTGAGGGGTGTAACTCCAGCAGTCGGCCGAGCACCTTTCGGTTGATCTCGATCAGCTCCAACGCCTCGTTCGCTGCCCGAACCGTGGCTGATCTCGGATTTCCGGTCAAAAACGCGCCTTCACCGAAGATCTCGCCCTCGGAAATTCGCGAGACCTCCCGGTCCTGACTGAAGACCGCGGCCTCCCCGGAGAGAATGAGGAACAGGGCGTCGGAGACATCGCCCTCCCGGACCACGGCCTCACCGGGTGCGTAGCGGAGGATGCGGGCGTGGGAAGCGGCTGCCTCCAGGGCTTCTGAAGGAATACCTTTGAAGAGGGGAGCCTTCTGAAGACCCTCCAGACCGCGGTTGGGGAGGTCTCCCTCGGATCGTGGTCTGATGTAGTGAACGCTCCGCTGTGGAAAGGGGATCTCCATGTCATTTCGGGCGAGGGCTGCATAGGCATGGGTCAGGAAGGCATCAACAATATTGTCCCTGAGCCAGGCTTTCCGGGTCCAGAGTCGGCATTCGTAGACAATCGAGGAATCGGCGAAGTCCGAGGCCAGGATGAGAGGCTCAGGTCTCTTGAGGACTTCGGGAGTGTCCCGAGCCACACTGAGGAGAATCGATTTTGCGAGATCGGGCGGGGTCTTATAAGAAATCCCGACTCGGATCGGAACGGCGACTGGACGCTTGCCGTCTCCCAGCTGGATGATGCTGGCGGCGGCGACCTCTGCATTCGGCACGAGAATGCGGTGCCCGAGGCGTGTCTGGAGAAGCATGGATCGCCAGCCGGACTCCTTGATTCTTGCCATTCGTCCGTCAATTTCGATCCAGGAACCGTCGGGCAGACGCTGTTCCCATGCCAGGGCCAGGCCGGCAAGCAGGTTCCCCAGAGTCTGCTGAAAGGCAAGACCGATGACGACCGTCAGGACGGCTGATGTGGCGATCAGACCTGTGACCTCCACTCCCACAGCCGGAAGCAGGATCGCTCCGATGCTGAGGTAAAGCACGAGGGAGGTGACATCACGGATCAGGTGAGGCATCTTGATGCCCATCCGACGCTGGAGAATCCAGTCGAAGAGGAGGAGAAGAAGGGCTCTCACCGTTAGAATGCCGACGGTGATCACGACGGCGATCAGCGCCCATTGCTCCCAGTCTGCTCCGATCCCCAGAACCTGGAAAAGGCCGTAAACCAGCGTTGCGCCGGAAGTCAGGGCAAAAGGAAAGACCAGGGATTTCAGATCTGAGAATCGCTCAGAACTCAGGAGCAGGGCGAGAAAAGCGGACAGACCGGCAATTACCAGATTGATCACGATTCCATCCTAACACGCGATTTTTGCAGATTCCCTTCTTGATCCTCCGGCGCCTGCGGGAAACGCGGGTCGTCCGTGCGGAGGGGGGTGTGGGAGGAGGCGAGACAGTCTCGGCTCAGGGATGCATCGGCGGAGCAAAGGCCCCCTGGAGGCGCTATACTCCCCACCATGCACGAGTTTGGTATTGCCCTGGAAATTCTGAAAACCTGTCGGGAAGCGGCTGCCGAATTTCGGGGAGCACGGATCTCAAAGGTGAGGATTGCTGTCGGCGAGCTGACGGCGATTGAGCCGGATCTGCTGGACTCCGCCTGGGAAGCAGCCATTGCCGACCAGCCCGAAGAAGGTTCGAAGCTGGAGATTGAGTTCCGACCGGCCCATCAGTTCTGTCCTGAATGTCAGGCGGAAAAACCACGAAGCGAGGGAAGCTGGATGCGCCTGTGTCCGGATTGCGGCATGCCCCTGATGATCGATGGCGGAGATGAGCTGGATGTACTCCAGCTGGAGATTCTCAAGGAGGACGAGGATGAGTGAGACCCGGGTACTGGAGATCAGGAGAAAGGCCCTGGAGGCGAACGAGGCCGTCGCCCGGCGATTGCGGGAGGGGTGGGAGAACACCCTGGTTCTCAACCTCATCTCCTCTCCGGGGTCGGGTAAGACGACCCTGCTGGAGGCAACCGTGTCCCGGCTGCGGGAGGAATACCGGATCGCGGTGCTCGAGGGAGATGTCGAGACCGAGCGCGATGCCGATCGAATTCGGGCTCTGGGAGTTCCGGCCCATCAGATCCTGACAGGGGGCGCCTGTCACCTGGAGGCGAAGCTCGTCGAAAAGAACTACCGGGAAGCTGATTTCGGCGATCTCGATATTCTCTTCATCGAAAATGTCGGCAACCTCATCTGTCCGACCTCCTATGACCTCGGCGAGGATTTCAAGGTGGCGCTGCTCTCCACCGCGGAAGGGGAGGACAAACCCTTCAAATATCCGGCCATCTTTTCGAAGGCCGAGGTCTCCATCATCACCAAGGCCGATCTCCTTCCCCATCTTCCCTTCGATGTCGAGGCCGTCCGGGAGCAGATCTCGACCCTCAATCCTTCAGGTCGCATTCTCCTGACATCGACTCTCAGTGGCGAAGGAATCGACCAGTGGTGCGATCTGTTGCGGGAGAAACTGGGCGATAAACGAGCCCGGAGCGCATGAAAAAGATCCTGCGCCGCCGCCTCCGCTGTCGGGGCGCCGTCCAGGGCGTAGGTTTCCGCCCCTGGATCTACAGGATGGCCACGGAGCTGGGGGTGGCCGGTTTCATTCTCAATGCCCCGGACGGGGTGTGTATCGAGATCGAGGGGAATCGGGAAGCGGTGGAGCTTTTCCTGGAAAAACTCGAAAGCGAACTGCCTCCACTTGCCCGGCTGGACAGCCTCGAGATCGAGAAAATTCCCGCTGAGGGCTCGAGCTCATTCGAAGTGAGGACATCGAAAATGGGCCGCCGCAAGGGAGCGCTGGTTCCGCCGGACGCGGCGATTTGCCCGGACTGCCGTCGGGAGATGGAGGATCCGGCTGATCGTCGTTTCCACTACGCCTTCTGCGGTTGTGCCTCCTGCGGGCCGCGTTTTTCGCTGGCGCGCACCCTGCCCTATGACCGGAGTCGCACGACGATGAGCTGTTTCGAACTCTGCCCGCACTGCCGGGAGGAATACGAAACTCCCTCCGACCGTCGTTTTCACACGGAACCCGTCTGTTGCCCTCAATGCGGGCCGAAGCTCCGCTTCCTGAGGCCGGGCGGGGAAGAACTGGATGAGGAAGGCGAGGCTCTGAGAGCGGCCGCCCGCCTGCTGGCTGAGGGCGGCATTCTTGCCCTCAAGGGTCTCGGAGGATTCCAGCTCTCATGCCGGGCCGACAGCCCGGAAGTTGTTGCGGAGCTTCGGCGTCGCAAGAGACGCCCCTCGAAGGCCTTCGCATTGATGGCGCCCGATCTGGAGGCGGCCCGGCGTCTTGTCGACCTTCGCCCGGAGGATGAGGAACTGATGCTCTCCTTCCGCTCTCCGATCATCCTCGCCCCTCGAAAGGCCGGGATCCCCATTGCGGATGAGGTTGCGCCGGGACTGGCGGAGCTGGGTCTGATGCTGCCGACGACACCTCTGCATCTTGAGCTGTACCGTGCCGGGGCGCCGGAGTTCCTCGTCATGACATCCGGGAATGTCTCCGATGAGCCCATCGTGACGGGAAACCGTGAGGCCATCGAGCGCCTCGGAATGCTCGCCGATGCCTTCCTGCTGCATGACCGCGACATCGCCAGGAGGGTCGATGATTCCGTCTGCCGGAGCACCCCGCAGGGTCCGATGCTGATGCGGCGCTCCCGCGGCTGGATTCCTGAGGGTCTGCCCCTGCCGGTCAAAGTCGAGGAACCCGTTTTGGCCCTTGGCGCCTACCTGCAGAACACGGCCTGCTTCGGTCTCGGCGAGGAGGCGTGGCCGTCCCAGCATGTCGGGGATCTCGAGTCGGTCTCCGCCCGGGTCTTCCTCCGGGAGGTTGCGGAGGGACTCGAGGATTTCTTTGATTCCCGCTCGAGGCTTCTTCTCCGGGATCTGCATCCGGACTACGCCTCATCCTGGCTGGCGGAGGAGCTGGCCCGGGTGCGAGGTGGAAGAGCTCGGGCATTCCAGCATCATCTCAGTCATCTCGCCGCCACCCTGGGCGAACATCAGGTCTTCCCGGAGCCGGGTGAGCGTGTGCTCGGCATCGCCCTGGACGGCACCGGGCTTGGAACAGACGCGACGGCCTGGGGAGGAGAGTGGCTGGAGCTTGACGGTGATCTGAACTGGAGGCGTCGGGGAGGGCTTTCGAGTCTTCCGCTGATCGGCGGAGAGCAGGCCGTCCGCGAGCCCTGGCGGATCGTCGTCGCAGCGCTTGAAGAGCGGGGAGGGGGAGATCTTCTCGATGCCCTCCCGATGAAAAAGATGGTCGATCCGGTGGTCTTTGAGGGGGTGCGGAGGCTGGCCGGAAGTGCCTGGCCGCAGGCTTCGGGAGCGGGTCGGCTCTTCGAGGCCATGGGAGCGCTGCTGGGTCTCGTCACGACGAATCGCTGGGAGGGCGAAGCCGCCGTCCGTCTCGAGGCCCTGGCCGCTCGACATGCTCCTGTTCCGCCGTGGGAGGAACTCAGCCTGGAGGAGAGTTCGATTCCGGCGGATCGGATGATCGAGGCGGCCGCCCGGCGGCTGATCGCAGGCGAAGATGCAGCCGCGGTGGCCCGGGGCTTTCATTCGAGCTTCTCGGCGCTCAGCGTCGAACTCGCGCTTCGGCTGCTGCCCGAGGGAGCAGAGGCCGTCGCGCTCGGCGGCGGCGTCTGGATCAACCGTCTCCTGCTGGAGGAAAGCCTCAAGCGATTCGAGCAGAAGGGGATCCGCATCCTCTTTCCCAGGCGTCTTCCCCCAGGGGATGGAGCAATTGCCTATGGACAGGTGGTGCTGGCGAGTCTGGAGCTTGGAAGGGGAGGGGAGTGGAGGGAGGGGTGAGTCCGGAGCCGGAGCGGGAGCAGGAACCGAAACCGGGGCCGGAACGGAGGGCCGAAACCGGGGCCGGAGCGGCACATCCGGAGCCGGAGCAGGAGCCGAAGGCCGGCACCGGTGCGATCGTGGCTTCCTGAATGGGACAGCTGGACCGCGCATTGAGTCTGAGGCTGTCGCTGATTCTGATCCTGCTCCTGCCACGGTCGCCGAGTCTGCTTCTGGAGCCGGAGCCGGAGCCGGAGCAGGGACAGGGACAGGAGCTGGAACAGAAACCGGAGCAGCAATCCGGAGCGGGAGCAGGGGCGGCCGTGGTTCTTTGAGCGGAGTACATGGGCTGAGCACAACCTTGGTATCCCGAGGCGGTGGGGGGCCGGCGATGGGACCGCATTTTTCGCTCTGGTCCACAGGGCCGCACTGATGCCGCTTGCCGTTGCGCTCCCGAATTGTCGCAATCCGCTCGGTCGGTTCAGGGCGGATCAGATTCTAATTGTGGCCCGACAGCGCAGGCCCAGCATCTGAGGTAGCGGCCCATGGTCAGCTTTCGGAACTGTTCGCCTTTCCATGATGCTTCAAAGATGGTCTCCGCCGGGACTCTGCCTCCCTTTGAATAGATGGCGATCGACACGATTGGGTCCGATCCGGCCTGCAGGGGTGTCCGGAGCTGTGGAAGTTCATGGAGAGGGAAGAGTTGAAAACCCCTTCTCCCGAGAATCCACTCCGCATGTGGTTTGATCTTCTCGTCGTAATAGACACGGGTATTCCGGGGCTCGTAGTGTTCCGAGATTTCAGTCAGCACCTCGATAACGGGCGCCGGGCGGGAATGTCGCAGCACGATTCCCGGCAGGATCCAGAGCACTGAGCCGAGGACGTACATGAGCGGCCCGAGCAGCAGTAGTTTCCGGGTAACACCTTCTTCCGGGACCAGGCCGCCGACCAGCGGAATGAGAAAAAACAGTGAGGGCAGCACGTAGCGGGGCCCGTTCTTGAGGTTGAGGCTGAAAACAGAGATCAGCAGTGATGAGAAGGCGAGGCAGGAGGAATAGCAGACGAGCTTCCGCTTTCCCTGCTTCCAGAGAATCGCGGCCCCTGTCGTTACGCAGATGGACAGGAGTAGAGCCAGCCACGGGCTCCCGAGAGGCCTGAGGAACCAGCCCTCGACAATCCAGCGGATCGGAGCATGAGGCAGGGCGAGGCCCTGGGCTCGTTCATACTGGAACCATCCCAGCTGCCAGACAAAGGCTCTCCACCACCGCGAGATACCGGTCAGGAGCATGGCCGGGATCCAGATGAAGGCGGAAAGGACGGCACATGCGACCCCTGCCTGAAGCATCCGCCGGAACCTCTGGGCCCTCCATTCGAAACATGCAATCAGGACGAGAGCCGGAAAAAAATAGAGCGATTGCGTCCGAATACCGAGGGCGCAGGCGGCCAGAGCGCCGCTGAGCAGGGCATGGGCGGGGCTTTCTCCCGCCAACACGGAGTAGAGGGTCAGGCCGATCAACAGGAGGCCCGAGGTGTCCGAGAGTCCGACAGCAGAAAACCAGAGAAAGGCGGGGGTTGTACCGAAAACGATCGTGGCGAGTGCCGCCTGTCCGCGGGAGAGTTCGAGTCGCCTGGTCAGTCGATAGAAAACGAGCAAGGAAAGGACTGCGGTCAGGAAGCTCCACAGCTGGAGCGCCGTCACCGGATCATGGACCAACAGCGACAAGGCCCGCGTGAGGAAAACGAAAAGCGGGTACCCGGGCATGTGGGGGGAATTGGAGGCAGGATCGTAGCTACTGAGCGCCTTTGCGAAGAGGACCTCATCCCATTCAAAGAGAGACGCAGGTTTCAGGATGGTCCAGGCCATGAGAGCAAGGCCGGCAAGGGCGATCGTCAACCCGGCCCGGCCGGGGCGATCTCCAATATGATTACGGAGGAATCGAAAGGGAGAAAACACAGCTGATGATAGCAGCTCAGAAATGGGCGGTGGTAGCCGGGGAAGCGTCATCAGGTTTCGCGGGGAGCTGGGCCCATCTCAGCAGCCTTTACCGGCCCCGCCACCGATGCCGGTCGCCGAAACCGATGCGGTCGTCGAATGTTCCGGCCACTTCGAGGGTGATTCTGCCGGCTCAGCCTCGCCTCTCGGTCGCGGCATCCGGCTCCGGCTCGCGGTTCCGGCTCCGGCTCGCGGCACCGGAATCGGTTCCGGCTTGCGGCTCCGGCTCCTGCACCGGTTCCGGATTGCCGTCCCGGTCCCTGTCTCAGCAGATCCGCGGCAGATCCATTCCCGAGAGCATGTCGAGGGGCCTCAGGGATCCCGAGAGGGTCTCAAGCTCCACCGGGGCGTGGCCCGCTTCGGCGGGCAGGACGACTCCGATGGAGGCGGCATCCCTGCCCTGGGGATGGGCATGGAGGATCTCCAGTGCCGCCTCCGACTGATTTCCCGGTAGAAAGATCAGGGCCCGACCTTCGGAGGCCAGGTAGAGTTCGTCGAGGCCGAGAATTTCGCAGACGGCATAGACGCCGGGGGCGATCGGGATCGCCTGTGCGCTCAGCAGGAAACGCAGACTCGAGCGGGAGGCGGCCTCGTTGCAGGTGGTGGCGATGCCGCCCCGGGTGGGATCGTGCATGGCATGGATGTCGATGCCGCCCTTCCAGAGTTCCCCGATCAGGTGGTTGAGGGGGGCGCAGTCCGAATGGAGCCCGGGCCCTTCGAGTCCGTGGCGCAGGGCCATGATCGTCGCCCCGTGATCGGCCGCCGTTCCCGTCAGGAGAATGGCATCCCCGGCCTCGATGCGGCGGTCGCTGACCCGCCGTCCTTCCGGGACGACGCCGATTCCGGCGGAGACGGCGTAGATGCCGTCGCCCCTGCCGCGGGGCACTGTCTTGGTGTCTCCTGCAACGATGGTGACGCCGGCCTCCTCGGCCGCCCTCCGGGCGGATTCGACATGTTGGCGGAGTTTCTCCCCCTCGAGGCCCTCCTCGAGGATCAGTGCCCAGCTGAGGTAGAGGGGATCGGCGCCCACCATGACCAGATCGTTGACCGTTCCGTTGACACTGAGACTCCCGAGGTCGCCGCCGGGATAGGTGGGCGGGTCGACGACATGGCCGTCCGTCGTCATCGCCAGTCGTCCGGGAGGCAGCTCCGGCAGGATGGCGGCGTCGTCGAGACTCTCGAGTTCGGGGTTGGAGAAGGCCGGAAGAAATACACCCTCGATCAGCTCGTGACTCAAACGGCCCCCGGCGCCGTGGGCCAGCAGAATTCGTTCCGGAATCTTCATCGGCCGGACTCCATGTTCCGCCACCTCTCGTGGCGATACCAGGCGGCGCAGCTGCCCTCGGAGGAAACCATGCAGGCGCCGACGGGTCGTTCGGGAATGCACGGTGCACCGAAGAGCGGGCATTCCGGCGGGTCGATCATGCCCTTGAGAACCTCTCCGCAGCGACAACCCGGAGGCTCAATGGGTTCGGGAAGCTCGACCGGGAGCAGGGCGGCATTGCGATGGGCCAGTTCGGGCCGGAGGTCGAGGCCGGATGCCGGAATCTCGCCGAGGCCGCGCCAGCGGGCGGGCGAGGCCACGAAGACCTCGTCGAGGATTTTCCGGGCCGCCTGATTTCCCTCTCTCGTCACGACGCGACCATAGGCGTTGACGATCTTCGCTTCGCCGTGTTTCCCTTGGGCGATGATCTCCAGGACTGCGCGCAGGACATCGGTCGGTGCAAAGCCGGCGACGATTCCAGGCAGTCCGTAATCCCGCGCCAGGAATTCGAAGGCGTCCGAGCCGGTGATGACGCTGACGTGACCGGGCAGCAGGAAGGCATCGACCGCGATTTCCGGATCTCCGGCGATGAGTCGCATCGGCTCCGGCATGGTCTTATTTCCGGGCAGGATGAGGAAATTCTCCAGACCCTCGGCCTCGGCTTCAACAAGGGCGGCCGCGATGGTCGGCGCGGTGGTCTCAAACCCGACGGCGAGAAAGACGATCTTTTTCTCCGGTCTGCTTCGAGCCAGCTTCAGCGCATCCCTCGGAGAGTAGAGTATTTCGACGGGGGCGCCCTCGGAGCGGATCTCCTCGAGGGTCCTGCGACTGGATGGAACCCGCATGAGATCACCGAAGCTGCTCAGAATGACGTCGCCGCGTTCGACAAGAGCGATGGCGTGATCCAGCCAGTCCACCGGGGTGACGCAGACTGGGCACCCCGGCCCTGAAATTAAGCGGATCTTCTCCGGAAGGAGGGAACGTAAACCGGCCCGGGCGATGGCGTGGGTGTGGGATCCGCAAACCTCCATGATGGTGAGCCGAGCTTCGAGTTCCTCAGCCTCACGGGCGATTTCTCGGGCCAGTCCCCGGACGGCTTCAGAGTCGGAGAATGGATCCCTCGTCCTCATAATTCCATCATCTCGCCGGCGTACTCCGACAGCAGGGCCAGGGTTTCTTCGGCCTGTTGCTCATCAATGGCAGAGATCGCGTAGCCCGCGTGAACGAGGAGCCACTGTCCCACCTCGGCCTCGGGGAAGAGCATCAGTGAGATCTGTCGCGAGACGCCGTCTAAACTGACGCGGCCGGAAAACTCATCCCTTTCTTCGAGTCGCATCGGTATGGCCAGGCACATAGAACCTCCAGGGCGGGAGTGTAACGGAATTGCTCCTGATTCGCACTCTCGGTTTCGCGTCTCGGACGAGGACTGGCTCCGGAATCGGCTCCGGCTCGCGGCTCCTGGTTCTGCTCCTGCTCCTGCTCCTGCGGTATACCACCGGGACGGTTGATCGTCAAAAAGCCGTGAAGGCCGTTGAGCTCTTCGACCAGGTCCGGGCAATGACCTGGAGGTTGTTGCATCCGCGGCGGTGAGGGTCCGGAGCGGCAAACCGGAGCCGGAACCGGGGCGACCGTGGATCTCTCAACGGAATACGTGGGCCGGGAGTCGCCCTGGGTATTCCGAACCGGAGCTTGGAGGCCATGGCAGAGACCTGTTCGGTCGTGGGATGTCCCGACCATTTAGAGTGTGATTCTGCCGGCTCGGTTTCGCGTCTCGGGCGAGGGACTCGGCTCCGGACTCGGCTCCGGTCCCCGGCTCCGGCTGGCGGTTTGCGGCTCCGGAAGCAGCTCCGGGGCCCCCCCAACCTGAAGAATGGACCTGTCGCTGATGCTGAGGATGGCTCTGCCGCCGTCGCTGAGCCTGTCCCCGGCCCAGCCGGCTGTCCCGCTTTTTCAGCGCAGGAGCAGGAGCTGGGTCTCTTCAGGGGCGATCTCGATCGTGTCCGTCTCGACGAGTTCCTCCTGCCGGCCCTGGGAACTGTCGTTGACCCGCAGTAGACTTCCGGAGTCCGTCCGGCCCGGGGGAAGACTGAGCGCTCTGAGATCCGGGCGCCAGTAGAGTGTGTATTCCGAGATGTTGGCGATGAGAATCGCCGTCCTGCCCGATGCATCGGTCCCCGCCAGCACCCAGAGTCCGAGATCCTGGCCGCCGGTCGAGGTCTGCAGCATCCGGGGATATTCACGGGTGATCTCAGACCACAGGCGAAAGACCTGAGCCGAGGGTTTTTCAGTGCCCTCGCTGTCGCCGAAAAACAGCCCGGCGCTCCCGAGCTGAGCCTGAGGGTCTGCCGGGTCTGCGTCGGGATCAGAGGAGGGGTCGCCACAGCGGTAGAGGCTCGCGCCCACGACCTCGGTTTGCTGCATGGCGATCCACGAGGCGCTGAGTACAGCGGCGCCGCGTGCCCGGTTAAAGAGCCGATTCCGCTCCAGTCGACCGAGTTCGATAAGTTCGCCCTCGTCATTGAAATCCAGTTTCGAGAGGCCCCAGGCATCGACGATCATCGGCATGTCGGAGAAAAAGCCGGTTCCGGCCCAGGGAACTCCGCTGAAGGCGCCTCGGCCCTCGGAGAGATCCCGGTATCCCCGGGCCGCTTCGACGTAGTCTTCCGGGTGATTGGAGAAGACGTGCCAGCCCAGCCAGTCCGGTCGGATCCCCTGGCGGTAGAGTTCGAAGAGCAGTCCCTGGGCCTCGTTTTCCCTGCCCTCGGCCACGGCCGCCGAGACTCCGGCGGCAAAGCCGGGGCCACCGATTGACAAAACGGGGAAGTCGCTCTTGAGTTCGCGGAAGGCCCGGGCCCAGAAGCGGTAGAAGGAGCTGTCATCCCGATCCCAGAAATGCTCTCCGGGGAACTCCGTCCAGATGTCCAGGAAGTTCAGGAGTCCGGAGCTGCCGTTCCAGTCATCATAGCGTTCGGTCATGCGCCGTGCGGCCACAATCCAGTTTGTCTCCTCTTCGCTGTTCCGGGGTCCCTTGAAATCATGGTGGTGATGGGCGTTTTCCCATTCTCCTCCGAGGCGAAGAAAGGGCTCGAAGCCACCGGCGAGGATCCGTTCGAACTCGGTGTCACTGCTCTCCCAGTGGTAGTTCCGGTCATCCTCGGGGTCGCATCCCGACCAGGAGGGGTAGGTCGTACCTCCCGGGCACTGGAAGATCCCCTCGATATCCAGGCGATCATCGTAGTAGTCATTATTCCGGATGGAAAGCACTCCGATTTCCTGCAGCTGAGGGCTCAGATCGGGCGCCGGCGAGTCAGCGGCGGGGCCGGGTCCGGAGATGACGCCGAGAAGGGGCTGGATGTCAGGGTCCGAAGCCGAGGGATCACTGAGAAAGATGACCAGAGGTCGGGATGACTCCGTGCCGATGCCGGCCCGACCCTCGGCTTCTCCCCGGGCGGAATCTCCGCTCAGGGCGATCCCGGGTGTCAGAAGGACGCTGAGAAGCGAAAGGTAGATCAGAAATGCATTTCGTCTTTTCGGCCCTCTCATGAGCTGATTCTCCTCCCTGATTTCAGGATAGCACTGCAAAATCGAGACTGGCTTCCAGACTGCCGATCGGGGACCCGGTCATCCGAAGGCCGGAGAAGCGAATAGAGAACAGGGTTTTCGAGAGGTCATAGACTCCAGGTCAGGGGAATCGGGCCTCCGGTTTCTCTGAGACTCGACCAG
>JANTFG010000093.1 GCA_024763555.1 Thermoanaerobaculales bacterium | reverse complement strand
CAAAAAACGCAGGAATACTGGTGGTATGCCGAGGTCTTTTTGCAAGTGGCCAGAGTCCAAGGAATTGGTGCAGATCGCCGGTGAGAATCGCTCAGATGAGGTGAGAGAAGCATGGTAGCCCGTACGGGATTCGAACCCGTGCTACCGGCGTGAGAGGCCGGCGTCCTAGACCCCTAGACGAACGGGCCACACAAGGGATGAGCAAAATACCATAAGGCGGCTCGAGACACAAGTGTCGGATTGACGGCATAGCACCCCGCGCAAGCTCGGGTCTGGCTCAACATCGATCAGGAGACGGTATCGAATCCGGAGCTTTCGAGGTTTGGCTGGTGTTTCTGAGCTTTCGTGAGGGGGGTACGACGAGACACGAAGCCGGAGAAATGAATGGACTGAGCCGGAGCTTCTCCTCTGAGCTTTTGGATGAGGGATTGAGTCGAAGCGCATCGTGGAGCTTTTCGGAGGTTTTTGGGATTTGACGGGGTGGAGGGTTTTCCGGTTGGCCCGGAAGCCTGAATGGCTGAAGCGAGGAGCATGGAATAGGAGGCGAGGGCAAAGGCGTGATGGACCAATTCAAGACAAGAAAGAACAGATTTCCTTTGGGATTTTTCAGAAAACACTCTGAAACGAGTCCCTCACTCGAGTCCAAGGCGAAAACCCGGGGCGGGGGTGGTGACCCACCCCCGCGCAGGACTGTACTCAGCGTTGGTCGAGACGGACCCAGTAGCGGTTGGCGCCGCTTCCGCAGTCGATACCGGAGAAATCCGAAGTCGCGACGAAGACCCTGTAGGTGCCCGGATCCAGCGTAGCCGTAACCGAGGTCTCGGTATTGGCCACCGCGCTCTCGTTGACGACCCAGGTCGACGGATTGCAGTCGTCGTTGAGAATTCCGAAGAGCACACCGGTCTGTGCATAGACCGTGACGGTATAGGTCCCTGTTTCCGCAACGCTGAACTCGAACCAGTCGGCGCCCGGCAGGCGCAGGAATTTCGCTCCGATCAGTCCTCAGGGCGTGCTGGAGGTCCATTTGATCAGATCGCCGGTCTCGAAGCCATCCTCGAAAACCATCTCACCGCGGCCGGAAAAGTGGAGGATTGCGCCGCTCCCGCCGACCGCCCAGGCCTCGGATCCCCAGGCCCAGACGGCATTGAGGGTGGTGCTCGTTCCCGTGTACATCTCCTCCCAGGACCGACCGTCACCCTCCAGGGCGAGCCCCGCGGCCCCGACGGCCACCAGACTCTCCGAGTACATCCCGTCAAGCCCAAGGATATCCACAGAAGTCCCGGAATCTGATTCCGACCAGCTCGTACCGTTGAAGTGGACGATCGTCCCGCCATCTCCCCCGACATGCACATCCTGAGCCGAGCTGCCCCAGATTGCCCTGAAGGTCGAAGTGAAAGAGGAGGTCATCGAAGACCAGGTACCGCCGCTTTCTTCGAGGATCGTGCCGTTCTGACCCACGGCGATCAGGGTACCCTCCCCGTCAGCCCAGAGGGCGTAGAGATCGGTGCTCAGGGCGTTGTTCATCAGCGTCCAGCTGCTTCCGTCGAAATGCAGAATCGTGCCCCCCGCGCCGGCGGCGTATGCCTCGGCGGGGCCCAGGACCAGGACGGTATTGAGATCCGCGGTGGTCGGGGTCGTCATCGAGGACCATATTGCCCCGCTGAGGCTGAGGATCCTTCCGTTTTGCCCGGCGGCGAAAATTTCGCCGGTCGCAGCGACCGAAACCGCCTCGAGAGCGGTGCTGATACCGGAGCTCATCGTCGTCCACGAAGTTCCGTCTCCATGAAGGATGACTCCGCCATCGCCGACGGCATAGATTTCCCCGGAGTCGAGTCCGCTGATTCCATTGAGCGCGCCCGTGACAGGGCTTGAAAGTCCGCTCCAGCGGTCATCGTCGATGATGGTCCCCTGTGCCGAAAAGTCCCCGAGCACGGCGCCCGAGACGCCGCTGAGCACGACGGAAAGCTGCTCGTTCGATTCTTCCGCCGTGTCGCCGTTGACGGGGATCGAGATCATCCCGCCGGTGTGACCCGCTGCAATGCTGAGAGTTCCACTCGCCGCGACATAATCCCCGTCGGCCGCCTCGGCAGTCCCGTCGACGCTCGTCCAGTCAACCGTGATTTCAGAATCGGAGGCGAGGTCGAGGCTGAGGCTGAAGTCCAGGCTCATGGTTCCGGAATCTCCTTCGACGACCGAGGCGTCGGCGATGGACAGGGCGGAGAGGTCATCGTTGGTGATCGTTCCCGTCCCTGAAGGGTCGTCGATGTTGGCGCCGGAGGCTGAGGAAAGACCGACCGTAAAGCTCTCGTCGATTTCCGCCTTCGTGTCACTGATAATCGTGACCCCGATGGTCTTCTCCATCGTGCCCGCCGGGAAACTCAGGATCCCGGAGCCCGCACTGTAGTCTGAGTCGGCAAGGGTCGCCGTGCCGTCGGCAGTGGCCCAGGCGACTGTGATTTCGCTGAGACCCGCCTGGTCCAGGGAGACGGTGAAGTTCATCGTCTGCGTTCCGGAGTCACCCTCGTCCATCGTGACATCGTTGATGGAAATCAGGACCGAGTCATCGTTGAAGATCGTACCGATACCCACGTTATCTGCAATCGTGGCTCCGGATGCACTGGCCAGCGGCACGTACATCGTTTCGTCGGCTTCGACAGTGGTGTCGCCGACGACCTGGACGGAGAGAATAATGCTCGTCGTTCCCGGGGAGAAAACAGCCGTCCCCGAATCCGCCTGAAAATCGTTGTCTGCGGCGGTTGCCGTATTATCGGCGGTATTCCAGTGGACGCTGACCTCGAAGGCTGAGGGCGCGCTCAGGCTGAGCGTGAAATCCAGGGCGGTCGTCCCGGAATCGCCCTCTGAAACAGAAGCGTCCGAGATCGAGATGGCGGTCGAGTCGTCGTTTCGGATGGTGCCGGTCGCCTGGCCATCATCGATGATCGCCCCTGAAGGACTGGAGAGATTGACGACAAAGCTCTCGTCGTTCTCCACCTTGTCATCCGGGTTGATGGTGATGTTCACCGTTCCCGCGATCGTGCCGGGGGTAAAACTCAAGGTGCCTGATGCAGTTTCGTAGTCATCATCAGCCGCGGTGGCCGTGCCGTCGGCCGTACTCCAGCCCACGGTGACGGTCGAGGTCGAAGCCCGGCTGAGGCTCACGGGAAAACTGAGAGTCACCGTACCGGTGTCGCCCTCGTCGAGGCTAGCGTCGGCAATGCTGATTCCCGGGCTGCTCTTGTGGAGGATAGATCCCGATGCCCCGCCGATGAAGAGGTCGCTGCTGCCCGAACCCGCGGCGGCATTGAGAGCAAAGCTTGAGGGCTGGCTCTGTGGACTCCAGCTGGAACCGTCATAGGAAATCAGGGTTCCCGCTGCGCCGACCGCCAGGGCATATGACGCATCGACGACATAGACTCCGCTGAGATTGGAAGAAATTCCACTGCTGACGGTGCTCCAGCTCGATCCGTCGTATCGGCAGAGGGTCCCGAGATCGCCCACCGCCCAGACCTCGGTGATCGTGGGGCCGTCGATGCCGTCCACAGCTTCGAGATCCCGCGTCGTGGGGCTGGAGACGGAAGCCCAGCCCGAGCCCGAGTTTTCCAGGATGACCCCGCCGCTTCCGACGATCATCGCCCGGTCGGCTCCAATCCCCCAGACCGCATTCAGATCGGAGCTGGCAATCCCGGCGCCCACCTGGCTCCACGAGGAGCCGTCGTATTCGAGGATGAGCCCCGAAGATCCGACCGCCAGGGCCGAAGTCGAATAGAAGGAAGCCACATCGTAGAGACTATCCGTCGTTCCGCTGCTGATACTGCTCCACGCGCTTCCGTCGTAGTGGAGAATCGTCCCGAAGTCTCCGACGGCGTACACATCGCTCGCGGAGGACCCGTCCACTCCGTGGAGGCTCACCGTGGTTCCACTGCTCATCTCGGTCCAGGAGCTTCCGTCGGAGTGGAGAATCAACCCGGACTGCCCGACGGCAAAGACTTCGTCAACCCCGGCTTCATACAAGCCGTAGATCGTGTTCCGGCTGCCGCTGGAGACTTCCGACCAGGTCGAGCCATCCCAGTGAATCAGGCCACCCAGCGAACCCGCCCCGATCATATCGTCGGCGGCGAGTGCATGAACGCTGGTGGGTGTCCGGCTGCTGCTGGAAGACATCGCGCTCCAGCTTGAGCCGTCGTAGTGGTACATCGCGCCTCCGCCCACGGCAACAACATCGGAGGAGGATGTGCCGCTGACTCCGCGAAGCCAGGAGGAGCCCGCGCCGCTCATACTGCTCCACGCGCTCCCGTCGTAATGGAGAATCATCCCCGAAGGCCCGACGGCGAAGACATCGGAAGGCGAGGAAGCCCAGATATCCTCGAAATTCGTTGAGACGCCGCTGCTCATCGTGCTCCAGCTGCTTCCGTCAAAATGGAGAATCGTCCCGGAAAGACCAACAACGAAGATTTCGCTGCCGCCGGGATCGCACCATACAGCTTTGAGTATGGTTGATGCACCGGCATTGACGGAGGACCAGCTGCTGCCGTCGTAGTGTTTGACGGCGCCGAAAGCCCCAACGGCATACAGGGAAGAGGCCGAGTGGCCGGAAATGCCGTAAAGATCGAAAGTGCCTGTCCCGCTCATCGTGCTCCAGCTGCTGCCGTCCCAGTGCAGGACCAGGCCGCCTTTGCCGACGGCGTAAACATCATTGGAAGCAAAACCCCACACATCGAGTAGATCGGTCGTCACGCCCGACGTCATCCCGCTCCAGGCGCTTCCGTCCCAGTGGACGATGGTGCCGCGATCACCCACGGCGAATTCGTCCGAGGACGAATAGGCCCAGACAGCCTCCAGGTCGTTTCCCTGGGGAAGAGGGTTCTCCCAGATCCAGTCTCCCGAAAAAAGCATCCCGGGCAGGCAGAGGAAAATCGCGGCAAGACAAGAGATGATTCGTTGCATCAGGGTCTCCTTCCGAGAGAGGAACTTCTCCCGATGTGCTCGGCTGCCTTGCCGGCAAAGAGCGCTCCGGGAATCGTTCCTGCTAATACGGAGAGATCCTAACATGGATCAGCGGGATATATCTTCGCTCTTGCGGCTCATCGTCTGCGACGAAAGCTCCTTTGATGGTGGTTCGGATGAGATTTTCGAGGACTGGAGGGCTCGCAGGAGACCGGCCCGGCGTGCCCCGCGACTCAAGCTCGGAGCAACAGGGCGCCTGGGTTCAGCCCTCCAGGATCTCTTCCAGCAGCTTGAGGTAACTCCGGTAGCGGCCCGGGTGAATCTCTCCGGCTTCGACCGCTTCCTGAACGGAGCAGCCGGGTTCGTGGGAGTGGGAACAGTTCGGAAAACGGCAGCCCATCGCCCTCTCGTCGATCTCGGGAAAGGCCATCTGGAGGCGGACGGGATCCAGCTGCCAGAGGCCGAACTCACGCACGCCCGGGGTGTCGATGACGAATCCTCCGTCCGGCAGACTGAGCAGCTCGGCCCGGCTCGTCGTGTGTCTTCCCTTTTCGGTTGACTCGGAAAGGGCGCCGGTTCTCAACTTGAGCCCGGGGGCAATCGCGTTGAGCAGCGAGGATTTGCCTGCCCCGGACGGACCACAGAAAAGGGTGGTTTTCTCCTTCAGCAGGCGCTTGAGGGCGCCGATGCCGCGCCGTGTCCGGGCTGACACCGGGAAGATGGGTATTTCGAGCGTATCGTAGATCCCCAGCCAGCGTTCGACTTCTTCCGTACCCTGATCGATCTTGTTCAGGACGATGACGGCCTCGATTTCAGCCACGGAACAGCCGACGAGAAAACGGTCCAGCAGACCCTGTCGGGGCGCCGGTTTCCTGGCGGCGAAAACCAGGAGAGCCAGATCGACATTGGCCGCAAGCACCTGGGCCTTCCTCCGACCACCGGGCGCCTGGCGGAGGAGCGCATTCCTTCGCCGGAGCACGCCGGTGATGACGCTCTCCCCCTCCTGAAGCATCTGGACACGGACGAGATCCCCGACCACAAGGCTGGCCGCTTCAGGTTTTCCTTCCTCCCACTTGAGGTTCCGCCTGGCGGAACACAGCAGGATTCCACCTTCGGCCGCCACGCGAATCAGGCCCCCGTGCATGGCGACGATCCGGCCCTCGATCAACCCCTTCATCTTCACCACTCTAGTCTAACCTGCGCAGCTTCGGAGGACGGAGAGTGAGTTCGTCGACAGCCCTGCAGAAACGGGAGAATTCCGGATAGTCCTCCGGAGCAACGGTCAGAGCGAAGATCTCCAGACTCAGGCGTGAGTCCATACGCCCATCCCCGATCCGGAGCTTCTCCTGGACCTCGCCCCATCGGCTCTGAAGCCGCCGCGGAGACCTCTCTTCAATTTTCCAGCCCGTGGGGGCTTCGATTTCAAGATCGACGGTTTTTTCCACAGGAACCTGCAGAATCAGGGGGCTCTTCCGCTGCGGCAGGGATGCCAGGACCGGCGAAAGGGGCTCATCGATGAGAAGGCCCCGACAGCTCAGTTCATCCGCCTCCGCCTCACAGGCGTTGGCGTCCTCAAGCGATATCGTGATCAGGAGCCGCCCATCCTCGAGGCGATGGTAGCTCCCCTCGACCGAGGAGGCGCCGGGGAAATAACGGGCGGCCAGGCGCTGGAACACTGCCCCCATCCGCTCAGGCGGAACGGAATCCAGCTTGGTCTTGAGATCATCGGCCGAAGGAGGTGTGACCCAGGAGCTGAAATCGATTCGAGCCGAGCCGTCCTCAGCCACACGGGCGTGGATCTCACTGCGATCCTCGAGCATCGGGTTGGGGAACTCGGGGAGCTTCTCGAGGATGCTGATGGCTTCCGCGGGACGTCCCAGGGGAATCACCAGGGCATCGGAATTCTGGAAACTCGGGGAGATGTGCCCCACACCGTTGAGATTTTCGCTGAGGTCAACCCAGATTGGCCCCTCATCCGTGTGAACCCGGAGCAGGGGCTGGCCGAAGACATCCAGAGAAGGAACCTTGAGGTGTCCGCCGGCCATCGGCGCCGGACGGCTGAGAAGGAGATCGACCCCATACCCGGCATCCAGAAGGCCTCCGGCCAGGATCGAGAGACGATTCCCCTCCTTACGGGAGAAGGACTCCCCGATGCTCGAACCGAGATTCATGTTGGATCTTCCGGGCTTCACCCTGTCGATCAGGGCGCCAACCAGATTTCGAATGGCCGCCTCCGCCGAGTCGCCCTTGAGCTTTTCTCCGATGAAGGCCTCAAGTTCGGGAGATCCGCGGAGGACGGGGATCATCTTCTCCCGGATGGAGTCTCCGACATCCTGCCAGCTCAGGCCGAAGCTGTAGGTGACCCATGGGAGGAGGTCCTGCTCCGGAGGACCGAAAGGCTCACCCGGGCTGGGCGGCATGTCCTGTGCGCGGAAGCGGATCTTCCTCAGGCCTGCTTCCCGCGTTTCTTTTCTTTCAAGGCCCTCGTACATTCCGTCGATATTGATCTCAAGGTTTTCCGGCAGAATGAGTTCATACTCCGACAATCCAAAACTCCGCTCCGGATCGGCGAAGCGGTAGACATAGGTCGAGAGGTGGCCCGCCACACTCGGGGCGATCGGAGAGATCGTTGCGATGTACTCGTCTTCAACGACGTCTCCCACTTCGACTTCGTCGATCTGCAGCCGGGTGCCGGAATCCTTGATCCCAGCCGGAATGATGATACGACCGTCCGGCTTGAGAATCCTCAGTTGCAGACGCTCGGAACCCGGAAAGCCCTGAAGGATGGATGCCCGCGAAACGCCTTCCGGTGTCAGGGCCTTGGTCAGCCCATGGTAGTAGTAGATGCTCGCCCCGTTGGAAAAGATCCTCTCGACGGCCTGGTCCAGCAAGAGGGCAGTATCGACGCCCTTTTCGGGGCTCACCGCTTTGCTCAGGAAATCTTCCGCATCAACACGCTCCTTCGCCCAGAATGGCTCGACCATTTTCCATCGGGAGGCGAGGGATCGGAGGTTGAGATCCTGCGGTCTCAGCCGGATTGCATCTCGAAGAACATCCTTCCATGGCCCGGATCCCGGCTCGTAGACCATCAGCCCGAGATCCTGAAAGAGAGGAATTCGCCCCCATTTCCGGAAGGCCTCCTCCAGCTTCCTTACAGCTTCCTCTCTCAAGCCCGCCCGCATCAGCAGGCGGATGAAGTCGCCGTCGAAATTCGGATGGACGATTCTCGTCTCGAGGCGACGGGCCAGATCGACGCTGAGTTCGGATGAACAGGATTCCGCGGCGATCTCGAGCAGAGAGGTCCGGGGAGGGCTGTGTTCAATCATCTCCTCGATCAGGGCCTTTCGTTCATCCCATTTCTCCAGGGATTTCAGCACCTGGAGTCTGAGCATCTCAACGGACTGGTTTCGTCCGACAGCCGCCTCCAGCTCATCAAGGGCTTCCTCTGCCTCCCGGGCCCAGCCTCGGCTGAGGGCTTCGTCGATTTTGAGGCGGATCACCCGCGGGTCGGCGCCGGAGCGTGCGACCACCGCATCTCTCAAGGTCTCAGCGTCCTCGGTCCGCCCCTGCATGCGGGCCAGGAGGTATTCCAGCATGTTTTTCAGGGGCGAGTCTCCACTTTTTTCAAGCTCGGCATGGCTCCGTTGATAGTCCTCATTCAGCCCGGCGCCCGTCTGCTCCAGGAGGTAAAAGGCCGCAGCATTGAGGTGGGCAAGTGGATCCCGGGGCCACTTTTTGAGGATCTCATCGACGAGTTTTCGTTCCTGTACGGGGTCCTTCATCCAGGAGAGGAGCTGATACCTCAGGAGGAGGTCGCGAAAGCCGAAGCCCTCGGGAGGCGGCAGCGGATCCGCGATCTGAATCGAGGAAGGCGAGCAACTCCCCGTGCCCGGATCGGCCTCCTGCCAGCTGAAAGCCCGCCCGGAATCATCGATGAAGTTCAGGCGAATCCACTCGCCCTCCCCGAAGGCCGTCATGGCCTCGATGCGGTGGAAACCGGCGGAAAAATGAGCCCTGTACCAGCGCAGACCGGGTCCTGAGATCGCCGGGTCGCGGATCCGGTCGATGTCCCTCCCGTCGACCCGGATGTTGGCATTTCCCCGGATCTCGATGACCATCCAGCCTGAGAAATCAGCGGCTGCCCGGAGCCTCCACCTTGCAAGGGCATCGCCACCGAAGTTCAGACTTGGAGGCGTCTGCACCCTGCCGGTCTCATTGACGAAACGGAGGTGATAGTGAGAACCCGGACCAGTCCACACGCTGCCGAGCGGAGGGATTTCCCCCGGGATTTCCCGACGGTCCAGATCAAGCCTCGCAAACAGTCCCCAGGGTCCGGACATCTCGACAAAGGGCGGCACGCCCGCCGGCACGCGAGCCGCAAGCTCCGCCTCAATGTGATTGAGAATGAAGGCCAGAGGGGGCGAAAGAGCTTCTTGAGTCGCGTCAAGGATCTCCGAGGGTCGGGCGATATTATCCAGGTTGTCCTGCCACCAGGCGGCGGCAGCGATGGCATCGGCTCCCTGGGGCTTTTCGACAATCGTCTCAAGCGCCGCAGTCCGTGCCGCGTCGAATTCCATACGGGCGTCGTGATGAAAGAGATCCCACCAGGAGGCTTCGGCGCCTCCGGCGATGAGCAGAGCCGCCAGGAGAAGACCTGAAATCCTGTGTTTCATCGTGAAACCTCCACGGCCCCTTCGAGGAGGCTGCGAACCTTGACCAAAAAGGAACGAAGGGCGGGATAATCCCCTGCGGAGACCAATCCGGGCTCAAGGTGGAAAAAGCCGTAAAGCTCGACGCCGCCCTCAATGCTCCTGTTCTCGATCCTGAGGCTTCCGAAGGGAGTCTTCAACTCGGCGGGCGGGCCAAAATCGATGGTCCTGCCCCGGTCGAGGATTTTCAGCCTCCATTCCAGATCCGGGCGGACGGGTAGCAGGAGGGGACCACTTCGACCCTCACCTGGTGTGTATTGTTCGTCCAGAGAGAAGTCTCCGGGGTAGCGATGGAGGGCGCCTTCGGCAAAGATCAGGCTCTCCGGGATCCGGCCCTTGAGGCTGATGATCGCCGGGTCTTTTCCCGGCTTCAGACTGGTTTCGGGATCACCGACCATCTCGATACCGGGAAACTGAGACTGGAGCCAGCGGGAGAAAATGGTCGGGTTCTCCGAACCGCCGAAACGACCCCTTTGAATCGTGCCGGCCTCACCTGTGGCCTCCAGATGCAGGCTGACCTGGATACGATTCTCATCATTGGCGCTCAGTTCGTAGGTCATCGAGTAGAGGCCGCCGCCTGAAATCGGTGTCATCCGGGGCCTCGCATTCTCCTCCTCGACGACCAGGGCCCAGGCGTTCTGGTCGGCGCCCGGCGGTGGATAGATCACGTGACCCGAAGCGGTGCCGTCGAGCCACAGATCATCTTCCGGCAGATAGGCTATGGCGTGGTTGAAGTCTTCGAGGACGGCCAGTTTCGTCGGCGGCGTCCCCTGATCCGCGGTACGAATCATGGCCATTCGTGCCGGAATCCCGATGGAGCTGAAGAGGGAAACCAGAAGCCCGGCCGTGTCCTTGCAATCTCCCATCTCATGGCTGAGCACCCAGTCGGCTGAGAAGGGCCGAAAGCGATGTTCGCCGAACTCGAGTCCCACATAGTGAACCTGGGTTGTGACGAAACGGTAGATCCGCGCGATCTTCTCGCGGCGGTCCTGAACACCGGATGTCAGCTCCCGCGCCTTCTCCTTGATTCGGCTGGTCGGTCGGATTCTTGGTGCGACATGACTGGCATACCAGGCGGCCAGGGAGGGCCACCGGGGATGATTGGAATAGCTGAGACAGGGGCGGTTCAGAAGCGGGGGTCCGGGTGGGACGTCGTGATCGAGGGCCGGAATTTCCCTAAAGGACCAGCGAAGGTGAGTCAGACCCTCATCATCCGTACTTTCCAGCGGCTTCCCCTCCAGATTCCCCAGTTCCCATTCGGGAAGAAGTTCCGCCGGGCCTGCCAGCTCGATTTCGGCCTTCAGCGTCGGCGCCGGGCTGCCGAGGCGGAGGATGCCGCCCTCATAGGCCCCGGTCTCGTTGGCCTCGGCCGTCTCGCTCAGGACCCAGGCGACTTCGACGAGATCTCCGTCCTCGAATTCGTCGAAAGAGAGGAGTTTCATGCGCGTGTCGTAGTACATGTTGACGGCCGGATCGGAAAGACGGGGCGTGTCTCTCCGCCGGGCGTTGTACTCGGATCCCGAGGAACGGATCAGCCTGGCGCTGAGGATCCTGAGGTTCTGGCGTTCGGGAACATAGGCGATGGGAATCGTCTTGATGGCCTCGGCATGCTTGCCGTCCCTGATCAGATAGACCTGCTGCACCCGTTCTTCCGAGAGATTACCCGGGAGAAAACGCACCTCCTGGTGGTCCAGAAGCTGCACAAAGGGTCCCTCGAGCTTTTCGGCTGATTTTTCAAGGGCTTTCAGATCTTTCAGGGGGGCACGCCAGCTGTCCTCCCCGGTCTGTTGACCGAGCAGCTTCAGCAGTCGCTTGGCCTGAAGGTTCTGGGGCCTGAATTCGAGAACTCTCTGAGCTGTCTTCGCGGCATCGCGGTCCTTCCCGAAACGATGATCCAGATGGGCGGATTCCATCATGATGTCCGGATTATCCGGACAGCGGCGGAGGCCTTCGGCAAGGAGTTCTTCGGCGCCCTCGGAGTCACCCTGAGAGGAGAGGATGCGGCTGAGCCGGAGTCTGCTTGTGAGGCGGTTGGGGTCGGAGGAAAGTTCGGAACGGAGAAAGTCGATGAGCCGGTCCGATCTTCCGCAACGGGCGGCCAGATCCCAGCTGAGTGTTCGGACTTTCTCCCGGGTCGGGGCGAGTTTTTCCGCGGCAGCCACGAGCCTGCGCGCCTCGCTGATTCGGCCGAAATCCAGGCATCGGGAAGCCGTGGTTGTCAGGACATGGAGGCAGCGGGGATATTTCTCCGCCAGTTTCAGCATATCCGGCAGGCTGAGGGGGCCCCATCGATTTGCATCGAGATCGAGGTCGGCGATCTGTACGGCGGGCTCGGATTTCCAGTCGGCCAGCGCCTCGTGGGCTTTAATCGCGAAACCGCGGTCGGCGAGCCAGCGAGCCAGGTGGACGCGCGCGGGAATGGCCGGGGCGCCTGCTGCGATGAGGGCGTCGAGGCGATCCCGCTCCTCCGAGGGCTTGAGTTTCAATCGAAGTTCCGCCAGGCCGACCATCAGCGGATCGGAGGGGCGGGCGCGCAGGCAGGCATCGCGAGCCTCGCCCGAATTGCGGGGTCGAGCGCTCCGATCGACCAGCAGGGTGGCCAGGGCAACCTCGGCGCCCTGTTTTTGATGACTGACGGCCTTCTCAAGCTCAGACTGGAGATCGCGGACCCGGATCTTTCCGCTGGGTCCGGGAGATGTCATACCGCTCGGCGCCCGGTCGATAACCTCGACACCTTCGACAGGCGAGCCCTTCGGCTGCGACATGCGGAGTCTCAGCCACCAGTCGGCATCTTCCGAGGCCACCGCGACGACGATTTCGTTGAGGCCTTTCTCCAGGCGGGCGCCGATGGAAATCTGGTCGGGGCCGGCCTCAAGCGGATAGTCGGTGCTTGTGAGGACCTCGCCGTTGAGCCAGAGACGCCCGACCTGCGAGAGCCCGAGCCGGATGGCCACCTGCCGACTGCGGTCACTTCGGATCGTACATCCGAGGT
>JANTFG010000092.1 GCA_024763555.1 Thermoanaerobaculales bacterium | reverse complement strand
GGTAGGTCTCCCCTTCGCCATAGCCGCTTTCGTCGCAGCTGGTATTGGCGTAGAGCAGAACATGGAAGATGGTGGACGGCGTGGAGTGCAGCTGGAAGGTGATCGAACCCGTGGACGAGTCGGCCGCAACAATCTCAGGGAAATTCTGCAAGCCGTTGGGGCCCGTGTCGGCGTCCAGGGGGTCGTTGGAGGTGACGCCGTCCACTCCGAGGTCGATACCGAGCCTCGTGGAACCCGAACGGGCATTGTCGTGGATCGAGTTGGGCCCGATGTCGATGCCTGCCGATGAGGAACCGCCAATGGAGATCCCAGCCGAAGAAAGGCCGTATACCGACGCGTTGTACGCGATGGTGTTCTGACCGTTGAACGAACCGATGGTAATGTCCGTGGTGCCCCACACCCCTATGCCGCTTGTTTCGTTCCCCAAAGGCGTGACCCCATCGGACGCCACCCCGATGAGATTCCCGTAGACCTCGCCATCCGAGGCGTCTTCGAACGAGATCCCGAAATCCCCGTTGCCGCTGATGAGGTTTCCCGCCCCGGCAACCTCCCCGCCGATGATGACGTTGGTCGTTCCATCGACACGGATTCCAGATCTGACGTGCCCCAATGCAACGGTTCCATCGGCGTCCGTGCCAATGTAATTCCCGATCACCTGGATATTGTCATCCGAACCCACGCTGATGCCGTTTCCATCCAATGGGAAGCCCGGTGGATCAAGGGTTGCCGCAATGACATTTCTCGTGCCCGGACTCGTACCGCCGATAGTGACACCCTCCGCATTCGCCAGGATTCCTTTCTTATGGTTTCCGACCGCCGCCGTTCCGTCGAGATCCACGCCTATGAGATTGCCGATGACCAGGGACTCCAGAGTTTCTCCGGTGTGGGAAGAAAGAGAGATGCCGGCCCCGTTTCCTGAGATGAGATTGCCGCCCCCGCTCACTCCCGAACCGACCTGCGTCCGGGCAATATGAAAGACCTTAATGCCATCGTCGCCATTGCCGACGGCCGTCGTCCCGGAGATATTGGTTCCGATGAGGTTTCCCAGGATTGTGACGTCATCACCACCCCAACCCACAAAAACCCCGTGGTCTCCATTCCCGGAGATGACATTTCCTTCCCCCGCGGCGGTCCCGCCGATCGTGGTATCAGCCTCACCGACTGCAATACCGTTATTGCTGTTGGGGTCGGCACCCTCCCCTGTTCCGTCGAGGCCGATAACACATCCCATAACCTGATTGTTGTCACCGTACAAAAGAAGCTTGATTCCATTCCCGTCGAAACCCCGGATGAGGAGCTTCGAAACGCTCAGGTTGCCGCCGTCAACCGTCAACCCGTCAACACCCTCGCCTGCCGATGCACCCTGCAGGGTGACCCTGCCGGTCACCGGCCAGGACCCGACGGTTCCATCGATGGAGGAGGCGCCCGTCTGGGTCCATTCCGGCAGGGCGCTTCCGGGCTCGATGGTCCAGTCGCCCAAGGCCAGCGAGAAGGTGATGGTGGAGCCGGCGGGAAGGGCGTTGGCGTAGTTGATGGCTTCGCGCAGCGAGCAGTGGGTGGCGTCGCAGGTGCCGTCGTCGGTGTCGTCCGAGGAGTTGACCTCGATGGCCAAACGGCTCTTGGTGGCTGCCACCTCGACCTCGCCGTCCGCACCGATCAGCACGAGATCGTCCCGGGTGTCGGTGTTGAGTCGTCCCGCGACGATCTCGCGGACCGCGCCCCCCGGGCCTGAGATCTTCTCCAGCCGCGCTCCCCCGGCCTTCATCCTCTCCTCGGCGTGGAAGATCTCAAGGCCCTGTGCGGCGGCATCGACGACGATGAGGTCGTGTCCCCTGAGGCCGGCGGCCCTGGCCGAGAGCATTCGCCCTCCTGCCGGAAGCTGACCGAGCTTCGAGACCTCGAAGCCCTCGCCACCGTTTCGCACCAGCTTGACCTCACCGCTTTTCAGGCGTACGGCCAGCTGCCGTTCGACCTTCTCGCCGACGAAATGTCCGACCGCGATGTCGAGAACCGCGGCATCGAAATCCAGGGTTTCGATCTCAGCCCCGGGAACCGCGGCCCGCCTCGCTTTCGACAATACCAGCTTCCGGTCCCGGCCCGAAATCAATACCACATGGTCGCCGGTCGCGGCCACAATGTCTTTGAAGGGCCTGTGGTCGACCCAATCCGCCGCCAGGCTGGTAATGGGCGCCGGCATGGCCTGAGCTTCCGGTTCTTCCATCAGCGCACCCAGGGCACTCTCAAAAACCAGAAGCGCAGGGCCGTTGGGACCATTGACGCCCACGAGAAGATCGTCGAGCCCGTCCCGCCGGTTGACGTCGGCCGAGGCGAAGGCCGTGACGGCGCCCTCGAGTCCGATCATTCCTCCAGGCGTCAGCCGGCCCGTCCCGTCCCCGGCCATCCAGTAGAGCTGAGAGCGGCCCCTGGCGGCGCAGACGAGATCGAAGTCGCCGTCCGCGTCCCAGTCCCCCACTGCCATCCAGTCCGGGAGGAAGGGCAGCGGGTAGACCGTCCCGATCTCCGAGAAGGGCCGCTCGGGCGGAAGACCGAGTTTCTCCCGTTCGAGATCGTGGTGCGGGCCGCGGCGGAATCGGATGTCGCCGAGGCTCAAGCTCAGCGCGGCTCCCGAGTCGGCCTCGTAAGCGACGACCAGATCAATCACGCCATCGCTGTCCAGATGGCCCAGGGCGGCCGCGCGGGCAGGCCCGGGATCGACGGCGGCCTTGGCCCCGGAAGGCCCGACGAGGGTCGCTTCCACCGCCTGGGTCGTCCAGACCCCCGCCCTCTCGGCGAGAGACGGCGACCCCGGCTTGGCGATCGCGAAAATTGTCGGCAGGGTTGAAAGCATGACGGTGATCGACAGGATACGGGCTCTATTCTTCATCGGACCTCCTCGGCGATATGCTCGCTCAGGCCCCTATTGTTCAAGTTTCGTGCCAGCTTAAAAGCCTGTCCGATGAAGGTCGAAATCCCAGACTCGGGACGACCATCAGGCAAAACAGTGGGAATGCAGAACTGAAATTGTTGCAGACAAAGGAGCTTTAGCGCCATTCTCTGTTTCGGGACGGAAAATCCCCCAACCGGGACGGGGTCAAGAAGCGGAGCTGCGGGATGATCGCTGCCTCTGGCGCCCGGTCCCTCAGGGGAACCACAAATCCCCTGGCGCCGAACCAGGCCGGAGGGATCACATGGGCAGCACGACCCTTCCCAGGGTCAGGACCAGCACGGTGATCAGGGCGGCGGCAGCCAGGTTGAGCCGGAAGCCCTCGGCAAAGAGCTGACGGGCCGAGACGTGCCCGGAACCGATGACAATGGCGTTGGGCGGCGTGGCCACCGGGAGCATGAAGGCGCAGGAGCATGCAACGGTGACCGGCACCATCAGGAGGTAGGGCGGCAGCTTGAGAATCTCGGCGAGGGCCGCCATGATCGGCATCAGCAGGGTTGCCGTCGCCGTGTTGGAGGTCAGCTCCGTGGCGCCCATCGCGATCAGCGAGAGCAGGAGAATCGCCAGGGAAACGGGAAGGACGGAGATCCAGGAGAGGCTTGAGGCCAGCCAGTCTCCGAGACCCGAGACCTTGACGGCGTCGGCCAGCGCGAATCCCCCTCCAAAGAGAAGAAGAACTCCCCAGGGCACGCCCCTCCTGATGTCGTCCCATTCAAGGAGACGTCCGCCCGGCCGGTTCTTCGATGGCAGCATACTGATGATGATCGCGGCAGCAAGGGCCGGAACCGCATCAGTGAGCATCTTCGGGTCGGCAAAGAGTCCGGCCCAGCCGGGAATCTCCACCGAAGCGAATTTCATGCCCGAACGCGTGATCCATGCCAGCGCCGTCAGGCCGAAGAGCAGGGCGACGGTGATCTCGTCTTTCGAGATCTTCCCGAGTTCTTTTCGTTCATTGCGGATGATCGAAGGATCCCCGCCCCTTTGAGGCAGTCGGCGGGCCAGGAGAAGACCCGCAATCGGAAGCATCAGCAGAACGAAGGGAACACCGAAGAGCATCCATCCCCCGAAGCTCAGCGGCTGGAGCCCCTCGACGAGTTTGGGGGCCATCCCGGCGAGAACCAGATTCGGGGGAGTTCCGACCAGAGTCCCGACTCCGCCGATGGACGCGCCGAAAGCGACCGCAAGAAAGAGACGTGTTGAGCTTGTACTGTCCCCGAGGCGCAGGGCGACGCCTGCGGCGATCGGAAGCATCATCAGGGTCGTCGCGGTATTGGAGAGCCACATCGAAAGCAGGGCCGTCGCCAGGAGAAAACCCCAGACCTGGCGTCGGGGCCCGGCGCCGACAATATCCAGAATACCCAGCGCGAGTCGTTTGTGAAGCCCCGTATGCTGGACGGCAAGAGCCAGGATGAAGCCTCCGAGGAAGAGAAAAACCATGTGGTTTCCATAGGTCGGGGCCACGTCCCGGACCCCGCGCACTCCGAGAAGAGGGAAGAGCACCAGGGGCAGCAGGGAGGTCACGGCGAGCGGCGCCGCCTCAGTGACCCACCAGACGGCCATCCAGATCACGGAGGCAGCAACTCTTTTTGCGTCTCCCGAGAGGCTGCCCAGCGGCAGGAACAGGATGATCAAAAAAATGGCCGGCCCCAGGAACAGGCCGATTCCGGACTCTCGATACTGTGTTTCAGTCATGCTGATCCTCCATGTCGGGCCTCCAGAGATAGGTTTCGAGTTCGAGGGCGCCTCCGGAGTCAAAGACAACTCCTTCTGATTCCAGCATCCGCCGCTGGAGCCCCTGGGGAATGTCGCCGCTGCGGTCGGTCGAACAGCGCCCCGAGGCGTTGACGACGCGGTGCCAGGGAATCTCATCCGGGCAGCGGTGGAGCATCCAGCCGACGGCGAGGGGGGAGATCCGGCTGTCCAGCATCCGGGACACGGCGCCATAGTTGAGAACCCGGCCCCGGGGAATGGCGCTGACAATGGCGAAGACCGCCTCCCGGATTGCTCCGGCCTCCCCCTGGACATGTCCGTGAACTCGAGCCATTGAGACGATGCTTCTCCTCCCGTCTAGGATACTCCTGCCTCCCCGGTCGGGTGAAGATGCTCTCAGATTCATTCCTCTTGAGAGCGCATTGGGCTACACTGCGTGAGGGAGGGAGCTACGATGACGCTTTCCGTGCGAATCAACCCGAGAATCCTTGAAATGCAGTATGCGGTTCGTGGTCCGATACCACTGCGGGCGGCCGAAATGGCGCGGGCTGGTCGAAAGATCATCCCCTGTAATATCGGGAATCCTCAGGCCCTCGGTCAGCGCCCGATCAGCTACTACAGGCAGGTGCTCTCCATGCTGGAGAATCCCGCGCTGAAAGACCAGCCCGGTGTCGCCAAGAACTTTCCCGAAGATGTCATCGAGAGGGCATCCGGGATGCTGGAGTCTTCCGGGATCGGAACGGGCGCCTATTCGGAGAGCGCCGGCTTCCGCTTCGTGCGCGAAGATGTCGCCCGTTTCATCGACGCCCGGGACGAGGCTGAAGCTCGAGGGATCCCGGCCTCCGACCCCGATGCGATCTTCCTGACTGACGGCGCCTCGGGGGGGGCGGTCGCCGTCCTCGAAGCACTGATCTGCGATGAGAAAGACGGAGTTCTCATTCCGGTGCCCCAGTACCCCCTCTACTCGGCCACAATGGCCCGACTCGGCGGTCGGCTCGTCCCCTACTATCCGGACGAGGACGGGGGCTGGAGTCTTAACCGGGACATCATGGAGGAGGCCCTCGAAGAAGCGAGAACGGACGGAGTTCGTGTCCGGGCGATCGTCGTGATCAACCCGGGGAACCCGACCGGGGCCCTGCTCGATCTCGAATCCATGAGGGAAGTCATCGAGGTCGCCGGAAAGTGGGGACTCTCAATCATCGCGGACGAGGTCTACCAGGAAAATACCTACGGGGGGGAGTGGCATTCCTTCTCTTCAGTCTTGGGCACACGGGATATCCCTCTCTTTTCCCTGCACAGCGTTTCCAAGGGTTTCTACGGTGAATGCGGACATCGCGGGGGCTACCTCGAGGTCCGGAATCCGCCGAAGGTCGAAGGAGAGGACCTCGACATGCTCGACATCCTCCTCAAGCAGGCTTCGGTCAACCTCTGCCCCAATACCATGGGCCAGATGATGGTTGATCTCATGGTTCGCGGCCCGGAGCCCGGAAGCGGGAGTGAAAGCCTCTTTCTCGAGGAGAAGAAGAAAATTCTCGGTGATCTGGAGATGAAGGCTTCGATGATCCGTTCCGCCTTCGACGAGATGGAAGGAGTTCGTTGTTTCGGCCGGACCGGGGCGATGTACCTCTTCCCACGGCTGGAGAAACTGCCGCGTGGCTGCAATGACTTCGACTACTGTATGGAGCTGCTCGAGGAGACAGGCCTCGTGACGGTCAACGGCGCAGGATTCGGCCAGGCCCCAGGCACCCATCACCTGAGAATCGCCTTCCTGCCGCCGGTCGAGGCCATCAAAGAGATGTTGCCGCGATGGATCGACTTCCATCATCGCCTCCTTCGCGGCTGAGGCCGCGGCATCGGCGAAGGCTGTAACGGAATGCTCCTTCAAGGCTCAGTGTTACATGAGTCGAGCCTGAAGGAGGAAAGAAGATGAATATCGCTGCAAACATGACCGAGCTGGTGGGTTCAACCCCGATGGTTGCTCTCCAGCGGATGGCCCGGGATCTCGGCGCGGAGATCGTGATCAAGCTGGAATTCTTCAATCCGCTGTCCAGCGTCAAGGATCGAATCGCAAAATCGATGATCGAGGGCGCCGAGGCCGAGGGGGCACTCCGCCCGGGAATGACGGTGGTCGAGGCAACAAGCGGCAATACCGGAATCGGCCTGGCCTTCGTCTGCGCCTCCCGGGGCTATGCCTGTCTGCTGGTGATGCCGGATACGATGAGCGTGGAACGCCGAAAACTCCTCCAGGCCCTTGGGGCCCGCCTGGTTCTGACACCGGGCGAGCAGGGCATGACAGGCGCGATGGAGAAGGCTGAGGAACTCGGCGCGCAAGATGATCGGTATTTTCTCCCGCATCAGTTCGAGAACCCGGCCAACCCGGCGGTCCACCGCAGGGAGACGGCTGAGGAAATCTGGCGTGACACCGACGGGAAGATCGATATTTTCGTTGCAGGGGTCGGGACCGGAGGCACCATCACCGGCGTCGGAGGATTGTTGAAAGAGAGAAAACCGGGTCTGCAGGTCTACGCGGTTGAACCGGTGGAATCGGCAGTGCTCTCCGGTGGCGAACCAGGCCCTCATAAGCTGCAGGGAATCGGCGCCGGTTTCATTCCGGAGGTCATGGATCCTTCCCTGCTGGACGGGGTCATCACCGTGAGCCGGGAGGATGCCGGTGAGATGGCCCGCCGGATGGCCCGCGAGGAGGGAATTCTCGGAGGAATTTCCAGCGGCGCCAATCTCCACGCGGCCATGGCACTCGCTGCCCGAGCTGAAAACGAGGGAAAACTCATCGTGACGGTGGCGCCATCCTGCGGAGAGCGTTATCTCAGCACCTGGCTCTATGGAGAAGAGTGATGATGTTGGAGAATCCCGAAGGTCCGCCTGCGAATCTCGACGCCGTCGTGGAGGGCCTCTGCCATCCCGAGGCGACCCTGAGTCGAAGGGCCCGGGCCGAGAGGGTTGTACCGCTACCCTCCCGCGACGCGGTCATTGAGATCTTCGAGTCTCTTCGATGTGCCCTCTTTCCCGGTTATTTCGGGATCTCCGAGGTCTCCGCGCAGACCCTCCCCTTTCACCTCGGTCATATCCTCGACGAGGTCAGGATGAAGCTGGAACTCCAGACCTTTCGGAGCCTGGCATTCAAAATGGGACAGGAGACTGATCTCGAGAACCTGAAGCAGAAGGCCCGGGAGATCTCGATCGAGTTTCTTCGGAGGCTCCCTCGCATCCAGGCTGTTCTTGCCGAGGATGTCCAGGCCGGCTGGGAGGGTGATCCCGCGGCCATCTCGACCGATGAGGTCATCTTCTGTTACCCGGGGATCCTGGCGATCACGAGCCACCGGATTGCACACGAGTTGCTGCGGCTCGGGCTGGATATTCTGCCCCGGATGATCTCGGAGTACGCCCACAGCGTGACGGGGATCGACATCCATCCCGGAGCCGAGATCGGGCGTTTCTTCTTCATCGACCACGGCACGGGAATCGTCATCGGCGAGACCTGTCGCATCGGAAATCACGTCCGCATCTACCAGGGCGTGACCCTGGGCGCCCGCAGCTTCCCCCTGGACGATGAGGGAAACCCGATCAAGGGGGTCTTGCGGCATCCGATCATCGAGGACAATGTGACGATCTACTCCGGCGCCACCATCCTCGGACGCATCAGTATCGGTCGGAATTCGATCATCGGGGGTAATGTCTGGTTGACCCGCGATGTCCCTCCGGAAACCCGGGTAACCCTCGGCGGGAATCGCCGCGAGAGTTTTGAAAATGGAGGCGGCATCTGAGCCATGACAGCCGGACCGTCCGATTGGAATCGCCGGGCCTTTATGTCCACGTTCCCTTCTGTTCGTCCATCTGTCCCTATTGTGATTTTTCCGTAACTCTGGCCGGAGAGGCCCGACGTGCCCGATGGGAAAGCTGTCTGCTCCGGGAGGCCGAGACGAGCCTCTGGGATGCTGGAGCCTTCGACACCCTCTACCTTGGCGGAGGCACACCCTCGTCCCTGAGGCCGGATCGAGTCCGTCGAATTCTCGACGGATTGGGCGAATCTCTCGATTTCGAAGAGAGCTGCCGCCTCTCCTTCGAGGCGAATCCAGAAGACATCAATCCCTCGATGCTGAAGGCGTGGAGAGAGCTGGGCTTTTCCATGATCAGCCTGGGAGTCCAGAGCTTCGATGATGAGATGCTCCGGAGACTGGGGCGAAAGCACAGCGGAGACGAGGCCCGCGAAGCCCTTCGACAGGCGAGGGAATCCGGCTTCGAGACCGTGTCGGTCGACCTGATTTTCGGTCTCGAAGGCCAGGAGGAATCGGCCTGGCGCCGGGATCTCGAAACGGCGGCGGGGCTCGGAGTCGATCATCTCTCCTGTTACCAGCTGACGATCGAGGGCGGAAGTCTCTTCGGACGCAGGAAGCGGGAGGGACGACTCCGGGAGATGCAGGAGGAGCGCCAGGCAGAACTCTATCTGCTGGCCCATCGGGTCCTGGCCGATCATGGCTTCGAGGGCTATGAGATCTCCAATTTCGCACGGCCGGGGCATCGCTCCCACCATAATCTCAAGTACTGGCGGGGCACAGCCTATCTGGGCCTCGGCCCGGCGGCCCATTCATTCGACGGGAAGAATCGCCGCTGGTGGAATAAGCGGAAGCTCAGGCTGTGGGCCGGGCTGATCGAATCGGGACTTTCCGGTCGTGCCGGCGAGGAAGTCTTGAGTCCGGATCAGCGGCTCCTGGAGGAACTGATGCTCGGTCTTCGCCTCAGCGAGGGCCTTGATCTCAAAGATCTCGAGAAGAAATACTCCCGGCCCCTGGTCGACCTGAATCTTGAGCTGATCGATGGGCTTGTTGAGGATCGCCTGGCCCTTTTTGATGGCTCAAGGCTACGATTGAGCCCGGAAGGCATGGCGATCGCCGACGCGATCATCAGGCGCCTTGAGGTCGGTTGACCTCCCTCGGAGTGAACTGTGGCAACTTTTCCGGCAGGACACAGGAGAAAATCGGCTCCCCCGGGGTTATGATGGAAAGAGGATGCTTGGAAAAAAATTCTTTCTGACGGTTTTCTTCTTTTTTCTGTCGTTATCGGGGGTCACGATGTTCGGAAAGTCTGAGGATTCAACCATCCGTCGAGCTGCAGTCGCCGGTTCCTTTTACCCGGGGGATGGGCGACGCCTGTCAACTGAGGTCGAAAGAATGCTCCGGGAGACAGCGCAGGAGGACTGCGGGCAGCCTCGGGCGCTCATTGTTCCCCATGCCGGCTATGTCTATTCCGGGCCAACCGCTGCCGCCGCTTTCACCTGCCTGAAGGGAAAGGACATCCAGAGGCTCATCCTGCTGGGCCCCTCGCACCGGATGAGTTTTGCCGGCGGGGCCCTTCCGGAAGGCGAGATCCAGGCCTTCGAGATTCCCAGCGGCACGATGAAGCTGGACCTCAAGGCCGTCGGACAACTCCGCAGGAACCCTGCTCTGCGGGGGCCGGCTTCTGCTCATCGGGGCGAACACAGCCTGGAAGTCCAGCTTCCATTTCTGAGAGCGGTCAGTCCCGAAGCCTCCATCGTCCCGATCCTGATCGGCGCGTCCTCGAGTCAGGAGGATCTCCGCAATCTGGCAAAGGCTCTGGGGCCCCTGCTGGATGCAGGAACGGTGATCGTCGTCTCCTCGGATTTCACCCACTATGGCGCTGCCTACGGCTGGACGCCCTTTCCTGCCGGGCCGGATCTCAAGAGCCGTCTTCTCGGGCTCTGTCAATCGACAGCCCGGCTGATTGCGCATCTCGATGCAGAGGGGTTCAGGAGGCAGGTCGAGATCTCAGGTGACACGATTTGCGGTCGTGATCCGATCTACGTGCTGCTGACCTTGCTTTCCCACTCCTTCAGTGGAGACGGGAAGGTGCTTCAGATCTCCAATTCAGGGGATCGCAGCGGTGATTATTCCCAGGCCGTCAGTTATGCCTCGATTCTCTTTTCCGGATCCTGGCATCCCTGGAAAGATAGCGCCCCTCACGAAGGAGGAGAGAATTTTTCTCCGGAGGCGGCACGCGCAATCCCGAAGTTGGCGCGGGCGACCCTCAAGACGCTCCTGGGCCATGGCCCTGAACTCGCCGACTTCTACCTGGAATTCGGCGATCTCGTCGAGTTGAAATGGCCGGCCGGAGCCTTCGTAACCCTCAACCACCGGAACATGAAGCCCGGGGCCGCAGGCAGACTCCGGGCCTGCATGGGTTTGATGGACTCCAGTCAGAAACTGGAAGATGCCGTCATCGAGGCGGCCCTCTCCGCCTCCCGCGACCCGCGTTTTCCTCAGCTGAGGCTGGATGAGTTGGCGGATCTCTCGCTGGAGGTCTCGGTGCTCTCGCCGTCGAGGCCGGTCTCATCCTACCGGGAGATCGTCCCCGGCCGGGATGGAGTCGTGCTTTCAAAGCAGGGCCGACGCGCGGTCTTTCTGCCCCAGGTCGCCGTGGAACAGGGTTGGGATCTCGAAACCATGCTTTCCCATCTCGCCCGCAAGGCCGGCCTTGCCCGGGATGCCTGGAAGCATGGAGCAGACTTCGAAGTCTTCAGGGCTCACGTTTTCGAGGAGGACTTCGGGAAATAAGAGTTCAAGGGCCAGGGACGCCGACTCCACCCTTCCGGATCACCGCCCCCGCCTCGGTCTCGGCGCCCCGTGCAATGAGCCGCCTTCGGCCGCAACTCAGACCCCGGGAATAGATCTCTGCTATCATCGGTTGGTCAGACAAAGGAGGAGAATATGGGTTTTTTTGACAGATTCACCAAATCATTCGACGATGAGGTCAACGAGGCACTGGAGAAGATCCGAAATATGGGTTTAGGAGTCGAGGATCTCTCGGCCATTGTCCAGGACAAGATTGTGACACTCAAGGGTCGCGTACCTTCGATGGATATCAAGTCCAAGGTCATGGAGGTCTTCAACCAGCTCGTCGAGACCGACAATACCCTCAACCTGCTGGAGATTCCTCCTCCACCGGCCAAAGAGCCGGAGCCCGAAGCCGTCATCGAGGAAGAGACAGCCCCGGTCGAGCAGATCTATGAGGTCGTCTCAGGCGATACCCTGGGCGCGATCGCCAAGCGTTTTTACGGCAACGCCGGACAGTACATGAAGATCTTCGAGGCAAATCGCGACATCCTCGATGACCCCAACCTCATCAAGGTCGGTCAGAAGCTGAGGATTCCGGAATAGTCGGATTTTCGGGCCACCTTCCGCTCCGAAAGGCCGGCGGAAATCGAAATTCACCCGGCTTCGGCCGGGTTTTTTCCGGTGAGAGAAGGATAATGCAATGAGTGATCTCGACCTCGGCGTCTCCACAGTTTCCACAGAACAGACCCTGCTGGACTCCGACCATCTGACGACCCACGCCGTTTGCCTGGGTATGACGGGCTCAGGCAAGACCGGGCTCGGCATCGTGGCCCTCGAAGAACTGGCTGCATCAAAGATTCCCCTCCTCATCATCGATCTCAAGGGTGACATGGTCAACCTGCTGCTCAACTTTCCCGATTTCCGGCCGGAGGAATTCAGAGCATGGCTCCCACCGGACTCAAAGCAATCGGCCGATCCCCATGCCGCTGCAGAAGCTGCCGCATCTCTGTGGAAAGAGGGTCTCGCCCGATCCGGCATCACCCCAGCCCGGATGCTGCAGTCGAAAAGCGGGCTCCGCTGGCAGCTGCTGACTCCCGGCTACGCCTCCGGCGCCCCCCTGGACATCCTGCCCAGCCTCTCGGCCCCGAAGGGCTGGGCTCCCGGGACCGACCCCGACGGCACTCGCCAACGCGTCGATGCTCTGGTCTCAGGTCTGCTCTCCCTGATCGACCGGGGCGGCGACCCACTCTCCGATCCGGATCATGTTCTTCTCGCCTCCATCATTCTCGCGAAATGGGAGCGCGGCGATGAACTCGATCTCGCGGGTCTGCTCGCTGCAGTCATGAATCCCCCGATCGACACCCTGGGCGCTTTGCCTCTGGAGACCTTCTATCCCAGAGATCGCCGAATGA
>JANTFG010000091.1 GCA_024763555.1 Thermoanaerobaculales bacterium | reverse complement strand
CGCTCCTTGACGGCGAGAGAAGATACATCGGCCCCCCGTGCCGAGTCTACTCCGGAGTGAAAAAAGAACTTCATCGGGAATAGACCTCTCGGAGTATACATATATTTGTTCGAGACGACTCGCGAGACGGTCGACTCGTGCATTCCGATGTCTTCCGCGACCTGGCGAAGCACCATCGGCTTGAGATACTCGATGCCTCCGATCAGGAAATCCTTCTGATAGGAAACGATGCTCTCCGCAACCTTCCGAATCGTGGCCTGGCGCTGCTCGACACTTCGCCGAAGCCAGAGCGCGCCCTTCATTTTCTCGCGAAGGTAGTTTCCGAGTTTGGCATCAGTCGCCGAACTCTCGAGCATCCGTGCATAACCCGGATTGATGCGAAGTTTCGGCATCCCGTCGTCATTCAGGGAAACAACAAAGTCGTCTCCGACCCTGCGAACAAAAACGTCGGGCTCGATATAACTGTTCTTCGAACTCTGATGCGCGCGACCCGGACGGGTCTCAAGGCGATGGATGATTTCCAGCGCTTTCCGGATAGCTGAAAGCTCACATCCGAGATCGTCAGCGATCCTGTGCCATTTCTGGTGAAGGAAGGACTCCCAGAAATCGCTCAGGATTCCTCTGGCCAGTTCGATCAGGTCTGTTTCAGAAGCCTCGTGGGTTTCTGCGCAGAGGAGATCAAGCTGGATGAGCAGGCATTCCTGCAGATTCCGGGCGCCCACTCCCGGTGGGTCCATTTCAAGAATAATCTCTCGACCAGCTTCCACCTCCTCAATGGACACTCCTAAAGCGTTGACGATCTCTTCATCAGAGGCTTTGAGAAAACCATCCTCATCGAGATTGCCGATCATGAACTCACAAACCTCGACCAGTTTGTCCGGACAGTTCATCATCTGCAGCTGCCACAAGAGGTGGTCATAGAGTCCCGGCGGCGCCGAGAGGGTATTCTCGAGAGAGACAATCGAGTCGGCATCGCGGAAACTCATGGATGGTCCCTCGGTCTGGCCGCCGTCGAGATAATCCGAGAAGAATGCCTCCACATCAATTTCCTGATAGGGGTCAACCTCGGAAACGGATTCCTTATCGGTGGCGGAGACGGATTCAGCCTGGGGTTCGGAAGGCGTGTCGGGGGATTCAGTCTCCTGAAGCCGGCCTTCTCCTTCATCCGTTTCCGACTCGACCAGCAACATTGGATTCTCGAGAATCTCTTCGGAGAGGGTCTCGCTGAGTTCCAGGCGGGACAGCTGAAGCAGCTTGATGGCCTGCTGCAGCGACGGCGTCATCACCAGCCGCTGTGCAAGTTTCAAGTTCAGCTTCTGTTCCAGTCCCATCAGTCCTCCGGTCCCTGCGAATCTCTTCCCTGGAGATTTCCCATTCGCCTCGACTTCGTCTTCTCGCTCCTACTCCGGGAGGTGAAAATCCTCCCCGAGGTATATCCGCCGGACCTCTGCGTTTCGAGCCAATTCCCGGGGGTGGCCCGTTGCAAAAATCCTGCCACTCTTGATTATATAGGTGCGGTCGGTGATCTTCAATGTTTCCTGAACATTATGATCGGTGATCAAAATGCCGATTCCCTTTGATCTCAGATGCTTGATGATACGTTGTAAATCAAGCACCGCGATAGGATCAATCCCCGAAAAGGGTTCATCGAGGAGAATAAAAGTCGGATCGGTCGCCAGCGCCCGCGCGACCTCCAGCCTTCTCCGTTCTCCTCCTGAGAGAGTCTCGGCTTTCTGCGTTCCGAGATCGGCCAGACCAAATTCCTCGAGCAGAGAGCTGATTTTGCGATGGGCGAGACGGGATGGCGTACCCAGCGCTTCAAGGATGATCCATAAATTGTCCTGGACGCTCAATTTCTTGAAAGAACTTGGTTCCTGGGCAAGATAGGAGATCCCGAGCCTGGCCCGCCTGAACATTGGAAGCACCGTAATTTCTCTGGACCCCAGTTTCACGCTTCCCTCATCCGGCTCCACAAGGCCGGTAATCATATAAAAGCTGGTGGTCTTCCCGGCGCCGTTCGGACCAAGCAGCCCGACAATCTCGCCCGGACTTACATTGAGCGAGACACCATCGACGACCCAGCGCCCCCGGTACTTTTTCCGCAGGCCTTCTGCCGCAAGATCAAGGCTTTTTGGGCTCAGTGTTCATCTCCTCCGAATGATAGATCGTCTCCGTCTCCTCAGAGACGCTGACACTACCATCGGCCTCGGAGAAGGTCAACGTGTGCCCTGCGAGCATATTCCCCCGGGAATCCGTCGCCCTGGCAGGAGATCCCTCAACCTCCACGAGGCCGGTCTTGATGTCACGAATGATATGAGACCCATTGAGCTTCTGGCCCCGGCTGAGGTCCTGCATCTCGACGGCGCCGGATGCCGTGACGGTCCTGACTTCGTCCTCGACCGGGTCAAACTCGATCAGAAGGTCCGAGGCGCTCAGGACATGATCCGGACCTGTGAAGACGACCTGCCCCTGGTAGTGCGCCTGCCGACTTTTTTCAGAAAATTCCATTGATCTTGAGACGAGCACAACATCCTCTGTCTCAGAGGCCTTCGGATCGAGAAACTCTGCCGGGAAGGTTGTCCGGATGTGTCCATTGGCCCGAAGGTGGTTTTCAGTCGGGCGGTATAGAATCTCGTCTCCCACCAGGAGTTTCTCACCCTGCCAGACTCGGGCGCCGCCCTTCAGCTCATAATAATTCTCTGGGTCCCTGGATATCTTCAGGCTGTCCGCTGCCATGTGAAGGGCCTCGGTCTTTGTCTCCGGATCTCCGGCAGATCTCCCCATCAGCTGAACCTCGTTGAGTTCTCCCTGGACCCGACCATGAAGTTCGACCCTCTGTTGATCTCGACTCAACATGGCCTGGTCGGCCTGAACCTTTCCCCGATCAGAAACAAGACTCACCCTTGGACGACCCTCCGGGCTCCCTTGAAGAATTGCCTTTCCCGACGACGTGTCGATTCTGGCGCTGAGCGCCTTTGCCAGAATGGACTCTTCATAGAGCACAACATTTCGCTCAAGCTCGATGTTGCTGATTTCTCCCTCTTCGAACCAGAGCCTCGCCTCTTCAGCCTCCCCGTGTCGAATGGGACCCTCAATCGGGATCATCCGAAAACAGCTTCTCCCTGTAGATCGCGCACTCTTCAGGCCGGACCTTCCGTACACAGCCCTGATCCGCCAGCCTCGAAAACTCTGATACAGGGTCCGGCTGCCACCGACGACATCGAGGCGGACCCAATCGGAAGACGACGCGGCATCGACCTGCCATGATCCCTCGGCATCCCGTCGGGCCTGAAATGTTTCACTGACCGATTCAAAGAGACGACCACTCAACACATCGTCCACTCGGATTCTGACTCCGCCTACAAGGCGCAGAGCGCTGGGTTCACTGTTCTCGCCCTCAATCTCGACAACACCGCCGCCGGCATCCAGCTGAAGTAATCCATAAGAGAATTGAGCCCCCTCCGGAATTCTCAGAATCCCCTGCTCCCGCTGGTATTCGACCCGGGGCGCCGACATGGTATTGCCGCTTGCTGTCTGCACCATGACGCCGCCGGACAGGACCAGTAGAGATTTCTTGACTTGAAAGCTGGCCCTCCCAGCACTCCCGAAAACAGTTTTTCCCACATAAATCACGCGGGTGCTCGTGCGAAATGATCGCCCACCCTGATCCAGTGATCCTGCGTCCGTCGAGAGAAATGAGCCATCAGGAAATAGAATATGAATATTTCCAGAAAGCCTGGCGTTCCTGGTCTTCGAATTGAAGCTGGCCTGCTCGCATGTCAGAAGAGGACCGGGTTTCTGTTCATCGCCGTACAGCTGGAGCGATACACCTTGAATATCATGCCAGCCGGATTTCGTTCCAAGGGTCTGCAGTGCCTCCAGGGCGAATACCAGTCGACCATCGATTCTCTCAAGGTACTTGAAGTCCTTGTTGACACCCAGGGCTGAGCTGTCCGTGTGCGCAGCCGAAATCGGATGATCGAGAGCCTGAGAGAGATTCTTCCGATGCAGCCTGAGGCCGACCATGCCACCCAGAACGAGCAGGAGAATGGCCAGCCCCAGACCGCTGAGCCAGCGAATGACACGGGCGGTCGCCATCAATGCGTCCTGAGAATAATGTGTGAAACATTCATACTCAGATGCCGGAACTTCTGAGGGGAGATTTCCCGAGACTCAGTTCTCGAGGTGCTCACTTGCTTCCGAGGTAGCCCATGGACCTGAACTTCTTATATCTCCTTGAAATCAGGACTTCCGGGCGCAACTTCTTGAGCTGGCGGAGGTGGGACTGCAGGGCCCCACCAATTGTATTTGACATCCCACCGGGATCCATGTGGGCCCCTCCGGGCGGCTCGGGCAGAACCTCGTCGACCACTCTGAGCTTCAGGAGATCGGAGGAGGTTAATCGAAGTGCCGACGCCGCAGTCTCGGCCTGAGCCTGATCTTTCCAGAGAATCGCTGCACAGCCTTCCGGAGAAATTACGGAATAAATCGAATACTCCAGCATGAGAATCCGATCGCCGACTCCCAGGGCAAGGGCCCCGCCGGATCCTCCCTCGCCGGTCACCACGACGATAATCGGAACCGGGAGGCGAGCCATCTCGATGAGGTTGTCCGCAATCGCCTCTGCCTGCCCCCTTTCCTCGGCATCGATGCCCGGGTAGGCGCCTGGTGTATCAATAAAGCTGATGATCGGCCTGCGGTATCGCGCCGCGAGTTTCATGATCCTCAGAGCCTTCCGATAACCCTCCGGCCTCGGCATCCCGAAATTACGGCGAACCTTCTCTGCGGTATCACGTCCCTTCTGATGGCCGACAATGGCAACAGCTTCCTCGCCAAGTTTTCCAAAACCTGCGACAATTGCCGGGTCATCGGAAAAACGCCGATCCCCGTGCAGCTCCGTGAACTCGGAGAAAATATCGTGAATGTAGGCCAGGGTATAGGGTCGGTCGGGATGTCGGGCAACCTGACATCTCTGCCAGGGCGAGAGCGAAGAAAAAACCGATTGAATCGCTGCCTGCAATTCCTGATGAGCTTCTGTCAACTCGGGATCGCTCTCGGAACCGGCTGACTTCCGGTTCTCGATTTCGATGAGCCGATGTCTGAGTTTTTCGACGGGTTCAAGAAAGGGGGGAACATTTGTAGCCATATACCGACTCTAGCAGAGGCCGGGCATGAGGGTCAATTCCGGCCCTAAGGGCAGCAAAACTGAGGTAGAATGCCGGGCGGAGGTGTCCTTATGGCCCGTTTTTTCCGTTTTTCGATATTTTTCCTCGCTTTTGCACTATTCCTCGGTCTTCCGATTTCACAGGCACAGGTGATCAACGAATACGTCGCCAACCACACCAACTACTCGGGGACTGATGATGATCACGAGTTTGTCGAGATCTATGGGAGTCCATCGACCGACTATTCAAGCCTGACGATCCTCTCTGTTGAGGGAGATACGAGTACATCGACAGGAACGATCGGTTATATCGACAAGGTCTACGCTGTCGGAGCGACCAATGCGAGTGGTTTCTGGATGACCTCCTACCTGACCAACGAGCTTGAAAACGGAAGCATGACGCTGCTTCTCGTCGAAGGCTTCACCGGTGCGGCTGGAGACGATATCGACGCCGATAATGACGGTGTTATCGACAACGTTCTCTGGAACAGCGTCGTTGATTCTGTGGCGATCTCCGACGGAGACGCCGGAGACGGGCACTACAGTTCAGTCGTTCTCTCCTCCGCCATGGACGACAGCAGCTATACCCCCGGCGGCGCCTCCCGGATTCCGAACGGCACGGATACCGATGCGGTTTCGGACTGGGTTCGGAACAACTACTTTGGCGACGGACTGCCCGGCTCGGCGGGTATTACCTCTCCCGGCGAGGCCTACAACACGCCGGGAACAACCAATGCCTATATCCCAAAACCGGAACCGAAAATCAATGAATTCGTGTTGGATCACGTCGGCTCGGATGACCATGAATATATCGAGGTCTTCGGGCTTCCCGATACCTTCTACACGGACTACCGGGTTCTCGTCATCGACGGAGATCAGGAGGACGCCGGCCACATCGACAATGTCTTCAACGTCGGCCTGACGGCCGGAGGCGGCGCCTGGACAACAGGCTTCCTCTCAGATCAGCTCGAAGGAAATTCCACGACTCTGCTTCTCGTCAAAGATTTCACCGGCGCCGCCGGAGATGATCTCGATACCGATAATGACGGGAATCTGGATTCGACTCCCTGGTCTCAAATGACGGACGCGATCGCCGTTACCGATGGAGACGCGGGAGATTTCGCATATGCTTCGGTTGTTCTTGACCCGAATTTTGACGGAGCGGGCACTGCGGTTCTCGGCGCTTCACGTTTTCATTCGGGCATCGACACGGATTCTGCCGAGGACTGGATCCGGAACGATTTCGACGGGGCAGGTCTCAGCGGTTTTGTCGGCACGATCACGAGCGGCGAAGCCTACAATACGCCGGGCCTCGCCAACCGCGTGACGGTGGAAGACTATTACGCCTCGGTCGACCCCAGTACCCCGGCAACCCTTCGAGCCACCCTGCACGATGCGATCAAGGATCACATCCGGCACGAGTACACATCCTCGGCAACCGATGTCTGGGATATCCTTCGGGAAGCGGATCTGGATCCTCAGAATTCCAATAACGTGATCACCGTCTACAAGAACGGCTCGGTTTCTAAGACCAGCTCGACGCTCAACCGCGAACACACCTGGCCGAAGAGTTACGGCTTCCCGGATGATTCGACTGCAAACTACCCATATACCGACTGCCATCACCTGATGATGGCGGATGCCTCCTACAATAGCTCGCGTTCCAACCGCCCCTATGGCACCTGTGACGCCTCCTGCGCGGAGTATGTCACTCAGGTGACCAATGGCACAGGCGGTGGCAGCGGTGTCTATCCCGGGAATTCCGATTGGGGTACCGGGCAGTATTCGAATGGAATCTGGCAGACATGGGTCGGCAAGAAGGGAAATACCGCGCGGGCCCAGTTTTACATGGATGTTCGCTACGAGGGTGGAACCCACGGATACACCAATGTCAGCGAGCCGGATCTCATTCTGACCGACGACACAAGCCTGATTGAGGCTTCCGCCACCGGCGACAATTTGAGCACAGCCTACATGGGCCGGCTCTCGGTTCTGCTGCAGTGGACCGCTGATGATCCTCCGGATGCTTTCGATCAGGCCCGTAACGAGGCCGTCTACAAGTATCAGGGGAACCGGAATCCTTTCATCGATCATCCGGAATGGGTTTCCTGTATTTTCCAGGGCACAGGTTGTGGTGGCGGCGATACTATTTTTGCGGATGATTTCGAGACGGGCAACACCGGACGTTGGAGTTTTGCAAGCGGCCTCTAGGAACGGGACTCGCCGGTCAGAACTTTCAGTCATCCGGTTTTTTCCAAGGTGGAATTGACTGGAGGAGGATGGGGTTATATGATGCGCTCTCAGCGGAGCGCTTGAGTCCCCGCCTCCCTCCCGCTGATTTCACTTGATTCGAACAGGCTCAGTATGTGTGCGTGGAGCGCGAAGAGTCGAAAAGAAGAGCCGGAGCAAATCCGGAAAACACATCGAGAGAGACAGGATATGGATATTCAAAGCGTCCGAAACATTGGAATCTCCGCCCACATCGACTCGGGGAAAACGACCCTGACCGAGCGGATCCTCTTTTATACCCAGAAGATTCATGCCATTCACGACGTCCGGGGCAAGGACGGCGTGGGCGCCACCATGGATCACATGGAGCTGGAGAGGGAGCGTGGAATTACCATCACCTCCGCATCGACCTACGTCGAGTGGAAGGGACATCACGTCAACATCATCGATACCCCGGGACACGTCGACTTCACGATCGAGGTTGAACGTGCACTCCGGGTTTTGGACGGCGCGGTCCTGGTCCTTTGCGCAGTCGCCGGCGTGCAGTCCCAGTCCATCACCGTTGATCGGCAGATGAAACGCTACAAGGTTCCGCGAATCGCTTTTGTCAATAAATGCGATCGTTCCGGGGCAAATCCGGCCCGCGTGTCCCAGTCCCTGCGGGACAAGCTCGGCCTGAATTCCGTTCTGCTCCAGCTCCCCATCGGGCTTGAAGCGGATTTTGAGGGCGTCATTGATCTCATCCGGATGAAGGCGGTCTATTTCCGGGGAGATGCCGGGGAAGAGATCGTATACGAGGAGATTCCCGCAGAGATGCTCGGCGAGGCGGAAGCCGCGAGAGCCGAGATGATTGATACCGTCAGCCTTTTCTCGGACGAGCTGCTCGAGGCCGCACTTGAGGACCGTGCCACCCCGGAACTGATCAACGACGCTGTTCGTCGGGGAGTTCTCTCCCTGGAGCTGACCCCGGTCCTGATCGGCTCGGCGTACAAGAACAAGGGCGTACAACCCCTGATGGACGCCGTTAACGAGTTTCTCCCCTGCCCCACGGATGTTCCCATCGAAGCGGTCGACCTCGACAACGAAAACGCGCCCATCACCCTGGAATCCGACCCGGAGAAGCAGACGGTGGCCTATGTTTTCAAGCTCGACGAGGGGCGTTACGGTCAGCTGACCTTCCTCCGCGTCTACCAGGGGACCCTGTCCAAGGGCGACAACATGATCCAGACCCGGACGGGCAAGAAGATCAAGATCGGCCGCCTGGTCCGGATTCATGCGGATAAGATGGAAGACATCGTGAATGCTGAAGCCGGAGATATCGTCGGACTTTTCGGCATTGACTGCCATACGGGCGACACCTTTGTCAGCCCTGGTCCCCGCCTCGCAATGACCTCGATGTACGTCCCCGAGCCGGTGATTTCACTTTCGGTCAATCCGGTGGATTCAAAGGCCCAGGCAAATATGGGCAAGGCACTCAACCGCTTTACCAAGGAAGATCCGACCTTCCGGGTAGCTCAGGATCCCGAAAGCGGAGAGACTATTATTTCCGGGATGGGAGAACTTCACCTCGACGTTTACGTTGAGCGGATGAAGCGGGAGTACAACGCCGAGGTCGAAACCGGCGCCCCGCAGGTCGCCTATCGCGAAGCGATTTCTCAGCGTGCTGATTTCGATTATATCCATAAAAAACAGACCGGTGGCTCGGGCCAGTACGCGAAGGTCGTCGGTTATGTCGAGCCGCTGGACGAGGGCGAGTACGAATTCGTCAACAACATTCACGGCGGCTCGATCCCGACCGACTTTATTCCCGCCTGCGACAAGGGTTTCCGCTCCACGATGGCCAAGGGAGGTCTCATCGGCTTCCCGGTCGTCGGCATCCGTGTCGTCCTGGAAGACGGAAATTCCCATGCGGTCGATTCCTCGGACATGGCCTTCCAGATCGCCTCCCGCGCCGCACTGAAATCCGTCTACCAGAAGGCTCGCCCCAGAATCCTTGAGCCCATCATGAAGGTTTCCGTCGAGGGTCCCGGCGAATTTCAGGGCGTCATCTACAAGTCCCTGATGCAGCGGAGGGGCATGATCGCGGGTTCCACGGAGGATGCCGGTTTCACCCGGGTCGATGCGGAGGTTCCTCTGGCCGAGATGTTCGGTTATTCCACGGATCTCCGATCGGCCACTCAGGGCAAGGCGGAGTTCACCATGGAGTTCTCACGCTACGCGCCCGTGCCCCGTGAAGTCTCCGAAGAACTGATGAAGAAATACTCCGACCGGAAGAAGGGGGAGAACTGAGATGACTGATCTGATGATTCAACTGCGCCGCTCGCCGCGAACCCTCCTGGAACGCGATGGTCACCCCGGGCCGGGGGCCGGCCGCCTTGCCCTCGTCATGGGCCGGGCCGGTATCGGGAAAACAGCTTTCATCGTCGGAATCGGCATTGATGCCCTGCTCTCCGGGCAGAAGATTCTGCACGTCTCTCTTGAGCGAAGCGTCGACAAGATCAGAACCTGGTATGACGATCTCCTGATGGAACTGCTCCGCCGGGAGAAAAAGCTCGAACACTGGGCCGCCATCCAGCTCGAGATCGAGCGTAATCGTCACATCCAGACCTACCTCGGCGGCACATTCTCGATTGATCGGCTCAAGACCGGCCTCAAACTCATGCGCGACTACATGGAATTTGTGCCCCAGGTTCTGATTCTCGATCGACTGGAGTTCGAGAAGCTCTCCCTTGAGGATCTTGAAAAGCTCAAGGCGATCGGCGCCGAGATTGGTGCAGAGATCTGGATGTCATGCCGCACCCATCGTGATGCGCCCCAGCCTGAGGCCGGACATCTGCCCCAGCCGGCAAATCGGGTCGAGAAAGGCATCGACCTGGCCTTCGATCTTGTACCGCAGGACGGTAAGGTTCGCCTCCATGTCCTCAAGGACGATCAGAAATGGGTCAACGAGGAACTCAATATCCTCCTCAACCCCAAGACCCTCCTGCTGAGGACCGGCGTCAAGCGCTGAATCCGTGTCCTCCTTTCGGGCCTCGGGGCCGAGAGGCGCGGTGAGGCTTGATCTCTTCGGAGGCGGAGTCGATCATTTCGAGGATCCCTGGCATTCAGTCCTCGGCTTTGTCGCCCGAAAGCGCCCGGATGGAGGTATTTTCGGGGGACATTCGACTGCGAAGCAGACCCGGGACCGATGGCCCGCTCTCCGCAACCCCCGCGAAGCCCGCACGAAAGAATGCCTTCTGCCTTCACTGTCCCCTCTTTGCGTCCTCCACGTACTTTGCAAGAATAGGCTCCTCTGCTTTGGCTGGGAGGGAAGCGGGCTTCCCGACGCCTTCCACTCGCACCAGCAGGCCGTGAAACGCCAGCCTCCACTGGATGGTCTCGCCTCAAAGCAAAGCACATCGCATCTACCTCTCATCGAGAGCTGCTGGACTGAAGCGGGACGCGGGCCTACACTGTCAAAGCCTGAAGGAGGATGGGAATATGCCTGAAAAGGAATTTCGCCCCTACGTCCCGGCAGACCAGACGATGCCGGAATTTACGCTCAAGGCCCTGTTGCTCGGTGTCGTTATGGCCATCATCCTCGGAGGCGCCAACGCCTACCTCGGAATGAAGGTCGGTCTCACCGTAGCTGCAACCTTTCCGGCCGCCGTCGTCTCGATGGCCGTACTCCGGCTCCTCAGGGGCAATATCCTCGAGGAAAACATTTCCCGAACCACCGCCTCGGTCGGTGAGAGTCTCGTGGCCGGCGCGATCTTCACGATCCCGGCATTCATCCTGACCGGGGCCTGGAGCGAATTCAACTACCTCGACGCCAGCCTGATCATGGGCATCGGAGGGGTTCTTGGTGTCCTCTTCGTCATCGTACTGCGCCGCACCCTGGTCGTTGAGGCCGACCTCCCCTTCCCCGAGTCCGTTGCCGCTGCCGAAATCGTCAAGGCCGGCCAGAAGGGACAGACCGGCGCCGGCCTGGTCTTCTCGGCGATGGGAATTGCCGCGATATGGGAATTCTTCAAGAACTCAAACGGTCTTCAGATCATGAAGGATGCCGCATCCACCTTCATCTCTTTCGGCAACTCGACCATCGAAATCGCCGGTCGGAAGATCAGCTATAAGGGAGGGATCCTCTTCTCCACTCCGGAGGCCTCCCCGATGGTCATGGGCGTCGGTTTCATCGTGGGCCTGAGAATCTCCGCAATTCTCTTCTGCGGCGCCGTCACCGGATGGCTGGTCCTGGTTCCGCTGGCCCTCTTTCTCAATCCTGCGCTGGCAGCCTCGGTTCATGGAGACCAGAACCTCATCTCCCTTGCCAATGATGTCTGGTTCAAACAGATCCGCCCACTGGCCGTCGGCACCATGATCGTGTCCGCCTTTTACACCCTCTTCAGCCTGCGGGAATCCCTGTTCAAGGGTGTCCGCCAGGCCTTCGCCGGAATGGGCCGGGCAACGGCTCAGCTGACAAAACCGCTCCGAACCGAGGTCGATCTGCAGCTGCCGAAGGTCTTTGTCGCAATCGGCGGCATGGCCATTCCGATGTTCCTGCTCTACCGATACTTTTCAGGCTCGAATCTCGGTGCCGGCATTCTCACAGTCGTCATGCTCGTACTCGGCCTCCTCTTCGCCGCCGTGGCCGGCTACCTTGTCGGACTCGTCGGTAATTCCAATAATCCCATCTCCGGACTGACCCTCAGCGCCCTGGTCATCGCCGCTCTGCTGATGGTCCTGATGGGCCTGACCGGACTCAAGGGCGTTGCGGGCGTCCTGGGCGTGGCCGGGGTGGTCTGCTGTGCCGCGGGAGTCGCCGGAGACATGATGCAGGATCTCAAGGTCGGCCACATCCTGGGGGGAACTCCCTGGCGCATGGAACTGGCGGAAATTATCGGTGTCATCGGCGCGGCCATGGTGCTGCCGATCGTGCTCGCCGTCCTGGACAAGGTCTACACGATCGGCTCAGCCCAGCTCCCCGCGCCCCAGGCGGGACTGATGGCCCTGATGGCCCAGGGCATCGTCGGCGGCCAGATGGCCTGGCCCCTGGTTATCGTCGGAATCTTCTTCGGGATCGGCCTGATCCTGATCGGCGCCCCGGCGCCGATGCTCATTGCCGTCGGGATGTACCTGCCCTTCCAGACGACTTCAGCCGTCTTCGTCGGCGGCCTCATCCGCGCCCTCCTGGACTGGAGAATGGACCGCCGCAATGCCACAGCGGAAGAACGCACCCGCGGAGAGAACTCGGGAGTCCTCGTCGCATCGGGCCTGATTGCCGGCCAGAGCCT
>JANTFG010000090.1 GCA_024763555.1 Thermoanaerobaculales bacterium | reverse complement strand
ATTGGGCGATTGAGGGAAAGCGGAGGCGTAGCCTTGCCTGCGTTGAGTATTTCCAGATTGAGCCCGAGCCGAAGATGTGGTGCAGATGGGATGCGAAAAGCGGAAGTAATTTTTTCGCGGGCCCTTAGATCGAAAAGGCGCCCCGGAGGGCGCCTGTAGATTGACATTGCCCGGAAGAGAAAATTCTCAGGGTTTCCAGACTTTCCAGACATTTCCGACGAGATCGGGACCGACCTTGAGGGTGGTCGAGCCGGGAGTCCAGCCGGAAGGACAGGCTTCGGCGCCGCCGGTCTCCCGGACCAGCTGGAAGGCCTTGACCTGACGGATGGTCTCCTGGACGTTTCGTCCCACCGGGGGAGTGAGAATCTCCGCCGCCTGGATGACACCGTCAGGATCAATGAGGAAACGCCCACGGATATCGACGCCGGCGTTGGAGTCGTAGACACCGTAGACCTTGCCGAGGTTTCCGGCGCCGTCTGCAATCATCGGGAAGGGAATGCCTCCATCGACCATCTTCGCCAGTTCGGTCTCATCCCAGACCTTGTGGACGAACATGGAATCGACACTGACTGAAAGGACCTGAACATTGAGTTTTTCAAATTCGGGATACATGTCGGCGACCGCCGACAATTCGGTGGGTCAAACGAAGGTGAAATCGCCGGGGTAGAAACACAGGAGAACCCATTTTCCCAGGTAATCCGCTAATTTGACGCTCGTAAATTCTCCTTTGAAATAGGCCGGCGCTTCAAAATCCGGCGCCTTGCCCCCAACTGTAATGCCCATCTCTTCGACCTCCCTCTCTTCAGGTGTTCCGGATGAATCTTTCTTTGGCTGCTCTCCGACGACGGCCCCGGTTGGCCGGGCGCAACCGACTGCTTTCTTCTCTCCCATGAAGACCTCCCTTCTTCAGTCTATTTCAAGAATGTAGGGCCTGAGATGGATTTTGTCAATAAGAATATTTCCTGATATTGACAAAATCTGATTTAAGAATTATTCTTCTTTTATGGATATCGCAGGCGGGACGCGGGAGAACGAGAAGCAGAGAATGGAAGCCTTTTCTTCCCGCTGCCGGGAAAACGGAATCAAGCTGACCCACCAGCGCCGGGAGATCTTCCGGGAGATTCTTCAGAGCCGGGATCATCCGACGGTTGAAGAGGTCTTCGACCGGGTCAGGCGACGGATGCCGACGCTTTCCAAGGACACGGTCTATCGGACGCTGTGGATGCTGCGGGAGATGGGTTTGATCGGCACTGTCGGTTACCCCTACCGGAGCGTCCATTTTGACGGGAATGATCGCAGCCACGATCATTTTCTCTGTACCCGCTGCGGAGGGATCGTCGATCTCGAAATCCGGGGCGAGAGGGCAGTGCCCGCAGATCTCGGAGATCTCGGCAGGGTGGAGTCAACCTATGTCGAATACCGGGGTCTCTGCAGGACATGTATGAATACTGAAAAGGAGTAAATTATGGGAACACGGGGACGAGCAATTGTCGGGATCGATGTGGACCACGTGATCGAGCTGCTGAACAGGGCCTTCGCCGATGAGTGGCTGGCCTATTACCAGTACTGGCTCGGCGCGAGAGTGGTTTCGGGTCCGATGAAGGATGCGGTGATCACGGAGCTGATGGAGCATGCGGCGGATGAACTTCGCCACGCGGAAATGGTCAGTAACCGGATCATTCAGCTTGGCGGTACGCCCCTGACGACTCCGAAACTCTGGTTTGAAAAGACAAACTGCGGCTACGATGCGCCGGAGGATCCTTTCGTCAGGGCGATTATCGAGCAGAATATCAAGGGAGAGCAGTGTGCGATCGACGTCTACCACTCTCTACTTGCCGAGACGGGGATGAAGGATCCGGTGACCTATAACATGGCGGTTCAGATCCTCCAGGACGAGGTCGAACACGAGGAGGATCTCCAGTCTCTGCTGGAGGATCTCGGGTCTCTGCTGCGATAGTCTGGCCTCAGGGGAATTCAATGCCCCGGGTGCGGCAGCGGACCGCGGTTTGGGCTCCGGGTTGCCGGGGCCTTGAGTTCCGATGATTCCGGATTACAGGCCCGCAGCTGCCGGGAATTTCCCGGTCGGCGTACAATGAGAGCATGAAGAGAGCGGCGGTTTAGGAAGCGTGGATATCATCAGGCCTCCCCGTCTGTCACCCGGGGACCCGGTCCGGGTTGTTGCGGGCTCGGGTCCCGTCAACGTCGAGCCTTTCCGCTCGGGCGCCGAGATCCTGCAAAAGCGATATGAACTGATCTACGAAGAAGAGGAGATTTTCGTCCGGGAGGGATTTCTGGCCGGCTCCGACGAGTATCGAGCCGCAGCTCTGAACGCGGCCCTGGCCGATCCCGAATGTCGGGCCGTCATGATGGCCCGGGGCGGCTACGGTCTGACCCGGATCCTCCCGGAACTGGATCAGCAGGCTCTGCTTCGAAATCCGAAGCTCATTGTGGGCTATTCCGATGTAACGGCGCTTCTGGCATGGTGCGGGAAGGTGGGCGTTGCCGCGATTCACGGGCCGATGCTCAGCGATTTCGGCTCGATGTCGGCAGAAGACGGGCTCGCCCTCTTCGAGCTGCTGGAAAACCCAAATCCCGATGCGATCTGCTCGGATCTCGAGCCCCTCGTCGAGGGTGTCGCCGAAGGCCGCCTCATCGGCGGAAATCTCGAGGTCCTGACCCGTCTTCTGGGGACTCCGTGGCAGCCGGATTTCCGCCAGACGCTTCTCTTTTTAGAGGAAGTGGGGGAGAAGCCCTACCGGGTCGACCGCCAGTTGACGCATCTGAAAGCCGCCGGGGTCTTCGATCGCATCAAGGGTCTGATCCTTGGTGATTTCACGGACTGCGAAGAAGCCGAAGACGGAAGATACCGGGGTATCAGCGTCGATGATGTTCTCCGGGAAAGGCTGGGTGCGCTCCCCCTTCCCGTTGTGATGAAGGGTGGATTCGGCCACGGGAAGCGAAAGCGCTCAATTCCCTGTGGAGTTCGGGCCTTTCTCGATACTCGAAGGGGCACGCTCAGTCTGAGGGAGGGTGTGGTTTCCTGAAGGCCGGAGCGGGAGCGGTCAACCGGAACCGAGGCCGGAGCGGGAGCAGGGGCAGGAGCGGAGGTCAGGGGCAGGAGCAGGAACCGAGGCCGGAGCGGGAGCAGCAACGGGCGGAGGAGCCTGGGCGGTCGTGGTTGGCTGAGCGGAATGCGTGGCACGTGGCTTCGGAAGCGGTCCCCGGCTCCGGTTTGCGGTTCCGGCTCCGGTGGAAGGCCTGGGGTCGAGACCTGTGCGCTCTTGGGATTTGTCGGCCACTGTGAGTACGACTCTGCCGCGTCAGTTTCGCCTCTCGTGCGCAGCACCCGGCCACGGAATCGGTTCCGGTCCCCGGCTCCGGCTTGCGGCTCCAGAATCGGGTTGGGCTCGCGTTTCGGGTGAAAGATCGGGGACGCCCGAGACGGAAGGTTGCCTTCATTCATCTGAGGCGGATGTCGAGTGATCTCGGAGGGCCGGAACTATCCGGCCCTTCGGTCTTTCTCCGCCGCTTCGAGGATCCGCTGTCGATCCCTGAGAGCCGCTCGTGGAGTCCTGATCCCAACTACTCCGTCCACGAAACTTAATTGCATCCTGAGGAGCATCGCTCCAAAAAAGGAAATCCGGACAAGAAGCGGGTGGGGCTGGCCCAGGATGAAGGCGACCCACAGGATCCATATGAACATCCACCCACCCCAGACGAGCTTGCTCTCCAGTAGGCACTGGAGATCAGCCTCAGGGACGGCAAGACGGAGTCCAAGCCAGAACACGACGCAGGGCAGTGCAACCGTACTGACGGAAATCAAACCCGCCAGGAGTCCGGCCCATACGCGAAAACGCCGTTTCCCTGATGAGACAACGAAGCGCATCATCCCGTCCCACTTTTCCCGCAGGAAGCCGCCCGAAGGCCCGAAAGCCAAAAGAGCGACCACGATCACTGAGAGGCCGCAGACAAGCGTCAGTCGAGAAACGAGGGGTGGCGGCACCAGCCAGAGAATGATCGGAAAAACGGAGGCGGTGAGCACGATGGCGAAGGGCGCCCCGGGCAGGCAGAGGGCGAAGAAGAATAGAAGGAAGGCCAGAAGGTCTGAGAAAATCTCCAAAATCCACTTCAGCCACCCCGGCAACCGCATCAAGAATCCTCGTCGGCGGAAAGACCTTGTGGTGCGAATGCTTGGGATCGGACGATCTTCATCTCATCAATCCTATCACCGAGGTCATTGTCTGGTCGCGGTCATGAGCCGACCTTCCCGGGAAAGAGACGTCTTCTCAAGCTCTGGTTGGAAATCTCCGATCGGCCGGAAAATGAGAATCGACAGGGAAAGCCCCTACACTATCGCTTGAGATTGGTGTATCTTCGGTCTTAAGAAAAAGGAGGTTCCCATGAAGAGAGTTCTCATCCTGATGTTGTTACTTGGATTGATGGCGCCGGTGGCCTGGACGAAGTCCCTGGTCGGGGTCACGATGGACGATACCGTGATGGTTGACGGTCACAGCCTGAAACTCAACGGTATGGGCGTGAGAAAGAAGCTCTGGATCAAGGTCTACGTCGGTGGACTCTACCTGGAGCATCCCACGACCAACGCCGTCCAGGCGGCGGAGTCGAAGGAAGTCAAGAAGATGGTGATGCGCTTCAAGACCAACAAGGCCACCAAGTCCAAGATGGACGGCGGCTGGGACGAGGGTTTTGAGGAGAATTATGCCCACTTCGATGCGATCAAGGATCGGGTCGAGAAGTTCAAGTCCTTCTTCGGTGACATGAAGGACGGAGATGTCGTCGAGATGACTCTCATTCCCGGAAAGGGAACCACGGTTGTCATCAATGGGACGACCAAGGGTACGATCGATGGCGATGATTTTCAGGAAGCACTGGTCAAGGTCTGGGTCGGTCCAGAGCCTCCGACAGAGGACTTGAAGAAAGGAGTGCTGGGGGGCTGATGTTTCCCTCCGCATGTGCGGATCGATTGATGCGGGGCGCTTCAGGGCGCCCCGTTTCTGCAGTTCTGATCTTCCTGTTCCTGGTATTGCTGCCGACAGGCTCAGGCCGTATCGGCTTCTGTCAAACAGATGGCCCCGCCGCTCAGCCCGGGGCGGAGAAGTCTCAGATCCGGGAAATTCGGAAGAAGATCCACTCCCTCGAAACCAGGCTTGAGGCAATTCGGCTCGAGGCGGAAAATCTCAGGAAACAACAGCGGGAATTGGATTTGAAAATCCAGCTGGCGGAAGCCCGGGTCGAGGAGATCCGGCTGCTGCTCACCCGAAGCAGGGACGAGATTCTCCGGATCAAGGCGGAGGCCTCGACGCTGTCAGGGGAGCTGACGAAACGCCGGAAAATGCTCAAGGTCAACGTGCAGCTCGCGGCCCTCCTGGGCAAGCCGGGCCCGCTGCAGCTGATGTGGGATGCACTTCGCGGGGGCCATCTGGAGGAGGCGACTTCGCTGGTTTTGACCCTGACCGAGGGCCAGGTCAACCTGGTTCGGGAATACGGAAGGCTGCGTGATGAGCGGGCGAGTCGGCTGGCTGAGCTGAGCCGGCTCCTGGAGCGGGCCGGGCAGGAGGCCCACGAATTGCAGGATCGGAGGGCCGGGCTGGATGAGCTGCGGAAAGAGGCGGCAACCAAGCTCCGTCGCCTGGAGAAGAAGCAGAAGAATACCGGGGGAGAGATCGAAGAGCTTCGTCGGCGTGAAGCAGCTTTGGAGCGACTCTTCGAGAGAATGAGCCGCACCAGGAGATTCACTGGTAAGGAGAATGTTTTTTCCTATCGCGGCGCCCTGCCGTGGCCGGTTCGGGGGCGGACTGTCCTGGGTTTCGGCCGACACTACCTCGCGAAATATGCGACCTATACCCTGTGCAACGGTCTGAGGTTGAAGGTCCGGACCGGAGAGGAAATTCACGCGATCTTCTCGGGGGTCGTCGCTTTTGCCCGTTTTTTCAAGGGATATGGCAATATGGTGGTCGTGGATCACGGGCACGAGGTGTACTCGATGATCGCGGGTTTTTCCTCCATCCACGTCCGACTGAATCAGAAGGTCTCGATGGGTACGAAGCTGGGTCTGGCAGGCCGGACGACGGATGAGGGCAATATTTACGTAGAGATCCGGGTCAAGGGCAAGGCCGAAGATCCCCGGAGATGGCTGCAGCTGCAACAGGGACACTAGATATGGTACGTTTTCGAGTTATCTTCCTCAGCATTTCGATGATCACTCTGGTGATGATCGCGGGCATTCTATGGGCTGGTCTCAGCGACGGTGAGCGAGAGGATCTCTTTCGTTCGCTCAGCATTCTGACCGAGGTTGTTCATCTCGTCGAAAATAACTATGTCGACGAACTCCAGCCGGAGGCCCTGGCTCTCAGCCTGGATGCGGGGCTCGTGGAAGGTGTCGATGTCTGGGCCTCCGTGGTTCCCTCGGAAGAGGCTCAGGAATTCCGGGATATGCAGGATGCGAGACCGGCTTATGGTCTGATCCTGAGTTCCCGGCTTGGTTCCGCGGCGGTCCGGACGAGCCTCAAGGGCTCTCCGGCCGAGACGGCAGGGCTGAAGTCCTGGGAGGTCATCGAGGAGCTGGATGGCGTCTATACGCGCGGTCGTCCCCTCCGGCAGATTCGCCTCGAACTCTTCCGGAAATTCAGGGAAGGAAAATCCGTCAAGCTCCGGGTCGTCGACCGTCTCGTCGACGAGAAAAGAGAGGTGGAACTCGAAGCGAAGCCCTGGGATATCAGTGCCTGGGATCTTTCGGAAAAGGAGGGTGTGTCCGTGCTTGATCTTCGCTGTCTTCCGAAGGGCACGGTGAAAGAGATGCTGGACGAGTTGCCTTCGGAGGGACCGATACTGGTGGACCTCCGCGATCTCCTCTGGGGTGACGAAACCGAGGCCGCGGCTTTTATTGATCTCTTCTCAGAAAAAGGGGCCCTCGCCGAATGGAAGGGAAGAAAGGCCGGGGAGAAGCGCTTCGAGGCGACGCCTTTTGTGCGTTTTCACGAGGCGCCCATCGTTCTCATCGGCGCCGAAACCGAGGATCTCGGTGAGATCGTCGCGGCAGGTTTGCGGCGGGCGGGCGGACGTCTGGTCGGAGGCAAAACGATGGGCCACGCGCCCCATATGGACTATGTCGACGGCGGTGATTTCGAGATCTTTATGCCGGTGGGGCTGTGGCTGAAGGCTGATGGAGAAAGGATCAGCGGCTATGGGGTTGAGCCGGACGAGGAGGTCAAGGCCGCCGAAGAGGATGCGGAAGAGGATCCGGTTCTCCAACGGGCCCTGGAAATGGCCCGGGAGCAGGGGGAGAAAGCGGAGAAGGCGGCCTGACATTGGCGAAGCGAAGAAAATCCGGGAAGAGGCGGGCGTCAACGTCGAGGCCCTGGCTGCTTCCAATGCTCGTCGTGGCCTTTATCGGGATTCTCGCGGCCTTGTGGGCGGTTTTCTCTTCACAGGAGGAGCTGTCATATTCCGGCTGTCGTGGCGATGAGATCGCCGAGCGCCTCCACAGGATGGGCGATGAACTCGGGGCGGCATCCATTGATGCCGATCATCCGATCACCCGTGAGAATGGAGTTTTCCTCCGGCACTGGAGTTTTGAGTTTTCTGATCGCAGGCAGGCCGATGTTCTCTGTTCGCAGCTCGCTGAAGAGGGAAAATCCTGGGGCCGGCTGCGCCGATTTTGGAGTAGCGGACAGGAACGATGCCGCCTTCGCCTCGACCTGGACGGCGAGGCATTTGATCTTCGGGTTGTCCTGAAGCGCCCGAGGGTTGCGGAAGCTCAGGCGCCCCGGCCGACCCCTTCGAGACCGAAACTTCCACCGACGCCGCGCCCGAAGCTCTCGCCCGGCGCCCGGGGACGCCTGGCGATATTGCTCGATGATGCGGGTCAGCAGATGAGCCTGGTACCGGCGGCATCCGCTCTGCCGAAGCCCATAGCCGTCGCCGTCCTGCCCTTCCTGCCGTCAAGCGCCGAAACGGCTGTTGCCCTCCACCGTGCCGGGCACGAAATCTGGCTGCACATGCCCATGGAGCCCGAGGGCTACCCCTCGGAGAATCCCGGCCCGGGGGCGATTCTGATTTCGATGTCGGACGATGATGTGCGTCGCACCCTGCAAACGGCGATCAACAATGTTCCTTTCATCGTCGGAATCAACAACCACATGGGTTCGAAGGCAACCGCCGATCTCCGCCTGATGACGATCGTGATGCAGGAGCTGCGTTCGAGAAATCTCTTCTTCATCGATTCTCGGACAACGGTGAAGACGCAGGCGCTGGATGCCGCCAGGGCTCAGGGTGTCCCGTCGAACAGACGCCGGGTTTTCCTGGACAACGACCACTCGATGGAGGCGATCGGGCGCCAGCTGGAGGATGCCGTCTACGAGGCGAAGAAATACGGTGAGGCGATTGCTATCGGGCATTTCAAGAAGACGACCATCGAGCTGCTGGCGCGGGAGGCGCCAGGCCTCAAATCCCGCGGGGTTGATCTGGTCTCGCCGGGGAGCCTGATGCATTGAGCTTCGTTGGAATGAAGACGCCCCGAATTTGCCTGTCGGCCGGTCGGTTCTCCAGTTCCGCTTCCCCCGAAAAGAGGGCTCGATTTTGACTCGAGAGCGGGTCAGTCGGGAGTACGCCGGAGGGGGGCTGGACTGTGCCGTTCCGAGGGCGGAGGCCGCATATTCTTTCCGGCGGCAAAAAGGGCCTTGAAATGAAGAATTTTGCGATGACCGGCCTGGCGGGCTATGTGGCGCCCAGGCATCTCACGGCGATCCGGGATACCGGAAACCGCCTGTCGGCTGCCGTCGATCCAAATGATTCTGTGGGTGTCCTGGATGAGTTTTTCCCCCAGGCGGCATTCTTTACGGACTTCGAGCGATTCGATCGCCACCTTGAAAGGCTTCGCCGTGGTCCGGTGGAACAGCGGATCGACTATCTCTCGATCTGTGCGCCGAATTACGTGCACGATGCCCATGTCCGCCTCGCACTGCGGATCGGCGCCGCTGCGATCTGCGAGAAACCCCTGGTCATCAATCCCTGGAACCTGGATGCTCTTGAGAAAATGGAGTCTGAGAGCGAGGGCCGGGTCTTTGCGATTCGGCAGCTGCGTTATCTCCCGGGAATTGCGAAGTTGAAGCAACAGATCGAGGGAGAGGGGTCCGGTTTTTTCCACGATGTGGTCCTGAGCAATATCACGGGGCGCGGTCGCTGGTATGACTATTCCTGGAAGGGTCTGACCGAACGCTCCGGGGGGCTCGTCGTCAACATCGGGATTCACTTTTTCGACCTGCTTCTGTGGATCTTTGGTCCGGTCAAGGTCTGCGAAGTACATCTTTCGGAAGAGCGGAGGGCTGCCGGCTACCTCGAGCTGAAGCGGGCTCGGGTCCGCTGGTTTCTCTCGATCGATCCGGAGGACGCCCCGCAGCCATGGTCGCCCGGCGGGATGAAAGAACGTTCGCTCCGGGTCGACGGCATGGAGATTGATCTGGCCGGAGAGGTGGAAAGGCTCCACACACGGGCCTACCAGGAGATCCTTGCGGGTGGAGGACTGGGGATCAGGGAAGCGCGTCCGGCGATCGAGCTTGTCCATCGTATTCGCTCCACTCCCGCCGGCGGGCGACGGGAGCATGTCCACCCGCGCCTGAGTCGGAATCGAGAGGCTGATCGATGAATTTCTTTGCACACGAGACCGCATGTGTCGACGAGGGGGCTCAAATCGGGAGGGGCACGAAGATCTGGCATTTTTCTCACGTGATGGGAGGTGCGCATATTGGGCGGGATTGTGTTCTCGGGCAGAATGTGTTCGTTGCCGACGGTGTCATCCTCGGCGATCGGGTCAAGGTGCAGAATAACGTCTCGATCTATGCCGGCGTTGAAATCGAGGATGAGGTCTTTCTCGGCCCCTCCTGCGTGCTGACCAACGTGACGAATCCCCGGTCGCAGATTGATCGCCATGATCTCTACGAGAAAACTCTGCTGAGGCGCGGTTGCACGATCGGCGCCAATGCGACCGTGGTCTGCGGTGTCGAGATTGGTCGCTATGCCTTTATCGGGGCGGGCGCGGTCATCGTCGGGGATGTTTCCGATTATGCTCTGATGCTCGGTGTGCCGGCGCGGCGGAGAGGGTGGATGAGTCGTCACGGCCATCCGCTCGGGGCGCCGGATCGGGAAGGTGTCATGGTCTGCCCGGAAGCAGGTTTGCGATACCGCGAGTTCGAGAGGGGTACTCTCCGCTGTCTGGATCTCGACGAGGAGACGCCCCTTGATGTGGAATCCTCGGTTGGAAGGAGGCGCTACCGGGATATTCGGAAGAAATCCGGATGAAGGTTCTGACGGTTGTCGGCGCGCGACCGCAGCTGATCAAGGCGGCGCCGCTCAGTCGGGCCCTGCGCGCAGCGGGACACGAGGAGATTCTCGTTGATACCGGTCAGCATTACGACCGGGAGATGTCTGAGCTTTTCTTCGACGAACTCGGCCTGCCGCGGCCGCGATTTTCTCTCGGTGTCGGCTCCATGACGCGGGGCAGGCAGATCGCTAAGATGCTGACGGGCCTCGAGGAGGCCGTTGCGAAGGCAAAGCCCAACTGGGTGCTGGTGTATGGAGACACCAATTCGACCCTGGCCGGGGCGCTGGCCGCCGAGGTCTGCGGGGTGCCTCTGGCCCACGTCGAGGCCGGTCTGCGTTCTTTCAACCGTGAGATGCCCGAGGAAAGCAACCGGGTTCTTACCGATCACCTGGCGCATCTCCTTTTGTGTCCCACTCAAACCGCTGTCACGAATCTTGCCAGGGAGGGGATCTCCCGGGGTGTCCATCTCGTCGGGGATCCGAGTTTCGATGCCATCAGGCGATTCCAGCCGAAGGCACGGGAGACATCCTCGATCCTGAAGCGCCTGGATCTCAAGAAGGGTGGCTTCGCCCTGGCGACGCTGCACCGTCCCTCGAACGTCGATCGACCGAAAAGCCTGAAGTCCATTTTCGATGCCCTGGCGAAACTGGAGATGCCGGTTCTGCTGCCCCTGCATCCCAGGACGCGGGCTGCTCTCGAAAGGAACCCGATCTCAACGGGCGGCAGCCTCCGAATGATCGAAGCCCTCGGTTTTCTCGACATGCTGACGCTCGAGGAAAACGCCGCCCTTATCCTGACGGACTCCGGAGGAGTGCAGAAGGAAGCCTTCTACTTCGGGGTGCCCTGTATCACCGTGAGAGAGGAGACGGAGTGGGTTGAAACCGTCGTCTCCGGCTGGAATATCCTGGCCGGGCCGGAGGAGATTGCCACAATCATCCAGGAAAAGGTGTGGCCCTCGCGACCCGGTCGGATTCCATATCCCGGCCCCGCGGCCCCGAGGATCGTCGACGAGCTGGAGAAGGCGGGAAGGTGAAACAGGAGGCCCACTCCTGTTCGGGCTCTTCGAAGCCCCATTGGGAGCAAGACGCCGATCGGGGCGGAGGGGCCCCGGCTGCGGCCTTTCTGTGGCTGGGAGTGCTCGCTCTGGCCACGACCGGAGGCTATGTCCGGGATCCCTTCAGCGGCGAGCTGCTGCTCAATGTTCTGATCGCAATCGCGGTCCCGACCCTCGTTTCATGCAGACTCTTGAGGTGGATCCCCCGATCGAAGTACCGGCTCAGGAATGTGTGGCCTCTCGCCCTGTGGCTCGGTGTGGCAATTGCGGGGCTGTTGTGGGCGCCGGACAGGCAGCGTGCCTTGACCTACCTCGTCTACATGTTTGTCAGGCTTTCGCTGATCCTCGTGACGGCCGTACTGATTCTCGATCAGCGGGATGGGCGTTTCACCTCAGCCCTTGCTCTTCTCGCAATGGCCGTCGTCCCCCTCAATATCGGTGTTTCAGTGTGGGAATACGCCACGCATTCCCACTTCCATCTCTCGGGAACCCTGGCCATGGCGGCGCACAAGCAGGCCTGGCCGACGGCTTTCCAGCGAAACCCCAACGATCTCTGTCTGATGCTGGTGCTCTATCTACCCTTCATCACCGTCTTAAGCAGACATTCTTCGAAAGATGGTCGGGCACGGAATCTGATTGAATCCATCTCGATTTCCGGCACCGTCGCGGTCATCTGGGTCTGCACGGCGGCCCAGTCCCGGGCGATCCTCCTGCTGGCTCTTTTTCAGTTCGGCTGGTTGCTCTTCAGCGGTATCAGGAACAGGTTCCTCGGCACCCTCGGCCTCATCGTGGTGGTCCTGATGCTCATCCCATTCGTCCACGATCAGTGGCCCTATTATGCCGTTGACGGTTCCGAATCTCTCGGGACCCGGGAGCGGCCTCTCCACGGAGAGGAGGGTATTGGGCCCGATGGGGCCTCCGATCAGACCGTCAGACGGGCCGTTGACCTTCGTGAAGCCGCCGAGGCCCTCCGGACGGAGTTCAGTCTCGAGGGGAGGTCGGGATCTGAGCGTCTGGAACTGCTCAGGATCGGCGCTGATCTGCTGATCAAATCCGGAGGGATGGGCGTAGGTCCGGGCAACAGCGAGCTTCTGGTCGGAGAGCAAAAGCACTGGGGTCGAATAGACTTGCATAACTGGTGGATGGAGTTAGCTGTCGACTACGGTGTCATCGGATTTCTTGCCTTTGGAGGATTCTACCTCTGGCTCTGCGTTTCCATAAGGCATCGATGGAAAGTCCTTCCTCCGGGAAAGGAGGCCTATCTGGCGGAGGCTTCGATCATCTCGCTGCTCAGTTTCGCTCCGGGCTCGATGGCCCCCAGCAGCATTGCCGCCCAACACT
>JANTFG010000089.1 GCA_024763555.1 Thermoanaerobaculales bacterium | reverse complement strand
TTGCTGCGGCCCTTGACAGATCCGGGATCGGGGCCTATTTTGGTGGAGGTTAGTAAGTCTTAACTTACTTCCACGGAGGTTCGAATGACGCAGGTGGTGACAAGCACAGTTTCCTCAGGACCGGGAGCCCGGGGAGCCGGAGAAAGTCGAAGGCAGGCCGAGATCCTTGATCGTGCGCTGGACCTGGTCCGTGAAAACGGACTGGGGGGACTGACCACGAAGAAGGTGGCCGAAAGGGTCGGCTTTACCGAGGCCGCTTTGTATCGCCATTTTCCCAGTAAAAAGGCGCTGATCCTCGGCATGATGGATCGACTTGAGGGAATGTTGGTCGAACCCATCCGAATCCTTGCCCAGGATGTCTCGAAGACGCATTCTGAACGACTGGAAAGTATCGTCCGGCATCACACCATGCTGGTGAGACGGCACAACAGTCTCCCGATCCTGCTCCTGGCGGAGGCTTCGGTGTCCGATGATGTCGAGCTGCTCGGACGGATGCGCTCGATTTTTCACGCCTATCTCTCCGTACTCGAAGGTCTCCTGCGGGAGGGACAGTCTGCCGGAGAGATCTCTGAGGAGACCAGGGCGGACTGTCTGGCGCTGATGCTGCTGGGTGCGCCGGCGGCACTGGCGATCCGGCACCGCCTGCTTCCGGATGCGCGGGCCGAAGATCGATTCGAAGAGATGTTGATCCCGTTTCTCATCAATTCGTTGAAAGAGGCGAAAGGGAGGTCCTGATGAAATTGACGAAGATTCATGTGCTGGTGTCGGCCATCATCCTGTGTGCTCCGGTCATGCCGGCGAGAGCCGAAGAACAGACGCCGGCGCCGGAGCTAAGTCCTGCCTCGGCCCTGCAGGTTCATCTCAGCCTGCAGGCGGCGTTGTCCGAGGCCATGGACGGCAATCCGGGTCTCAAGGCTCTCAAGCATCAGAGCATTGCGGCTCAGAAGGACGCGAAGGCGGTCTCGCGGACGCGCTGGGGCGATCTCAAGGCTGCGGCATGGTATTCAAGGTACAAGGATAATCAGATTCTCCGGCCCATCGCTTCGGATCTCCTGGCCGGGGGTTTCGGGGCCCTGCCCTTTGACAGGAACCAGCTGCATTATGGCCTGAGTTTCGACATTCCCCTCTATATGGGTGGGAGGCTTTCTGAGGGGATCAACATTTCGCGCCTGGAGGCCGAGAAAACGCAGGCCCTCCACGAGGGCAGCCGATGGCAGGTCCGCTTCAATGTCGTCTCTCTCTATTCCGCAGCCCAGACCCTCGATCTCGTGCAGGCTGCACTGGGCGAGCAGATCTCGGCGCTGGAACAAACGAAGGAAAAACTGGATCTGATGGTGGATTCCGGGAAACGACCGGAGATTGACCGTCTCAAGGTCGTGGAGTCGCTGGAAGATGCCCGGAGCATGCGTGCGGATGCCCTGGCCGGGCGGAGAAAGGTCGGCGCCCTCCTGCTGTCTCTCTTGGGTAGAGACCCCGCGTCGCAACTCGAAGTTGATCCTCTTCCCGGTATCAGCCCCCGCCTTGAGGAGAGCCCGGAAAATCTGCGGGCCGCGGTGGAAGCCAGCTCTGAGGTCCGGCAGGCGCGTCTGAAGTCGGAACAGGCTTCCGGTGGGGTCCGGATTGCAAAATCCGACTTCATTCCCAAGCTCTTTGCCTCGGGAAACTACTTCGAACACTCCGCACCCTCGGTCGACAGCGCGCTGGATACCTGGGAAGTGCGGGTCGGTGTGTCGATTCCCCTGCTTCAGGGCGGTTCCCGTTTCGAACGTCTGGGTGCGGCCCGGGAACGGGAGCAGGCGGCCGGACTGGCCTTTGAGAAAACCCGCCTGGAGAAGCTCTCGAAACTTGAAGATGCCATGGCGGCCTTTGAAGCGGCGAAGGCGCAGCTCAAAGCCGCCAAGGCCAGGGTTGCGGCGGGTACTGAAGCGGCCCGGATCGAGCAGATTCGCTATGACACCGGGGCCGGAACCATCGAAGACCTCCTCAGGGCGCGTGCTCGTGAGGAGGGCGCCCGGGCGGCTCTGGCGCAAGCCCGTGGCGCTGCAATTACGGCGGGTGAAAAAATCAACAGCATTGTCGAGAAGGAGGCAGTGAAATGAAGAAGCTCGGATGGATTCTTGTTGTGATACTGATTGCCGGCGGCCTTGTCGTCGTCAGGATGAAACGGATGAACCAGAAAGAAAGTGCGCCCCTGGTCAAGATCGTTCCGCCGACGGTGAAGGTTGCGACGGTTGAAGAAGGTCGGGTTGTGCATTCACGCCACGTTCTCGGCCGCGTCATCGGCTCGGATGAAGCCGCCGTGGCGCCGCGGATCATGGGACAGGTGCTCAAGGTTCTGGTTCGCGAGGGCGATACGGTCAAAGCCGGCAAGCTCCTGGTCGTAATCGATCCGAGGGAGATTGAGGATGCGGTTTCGCAGGCTCAGGCCGGAGTTGCCGCGGCGAAAGAAGGTGTTGCAGCCGCTCAGACGGGCTATGACGCCCAGCATTCGGCAACGGCCCGGGATAAGACCCTCTTTGAGGCGAAGGCAATCTCCGCTGAACAGTGGGATCGTTCCCGTGCCGCCGATCAGGCCTCGGCGGCACGCCTCGAAGCGGCGAAAGCCCAGCTGACGGTCTCTGAAAAGAAACTGGACCAGGCCAGGACCCGTCTGGCCTACACGCGTCTTGAAGCCCCCTTCTCCGGGGTCGTCTCGGCGCGTCTGGCCGATCCCGGCGCCCTGGCCGTTCCCGGAAAGCCCCTGATCAAGCTGGTCCACCATGCGGGTGTGCGGGTTCGTGCCGAGGTGCCCCCGGAGGATTTCAGCGTCCTGAAGATCGGACAGCCGCTCACACTCTCCCTTGGCGATGCTTCGATTTCAGCACAGGTTTCCCGGGTTTTTCCGGCCATGGGCAAGTCCCATCTCGCGACCTTTGAGGCGGACCTTTCCGAGCCTCCTCCGGGATTCGTCTCCGGGGCGACGGTCGGCGTGGATCTGGAACTTCAGGGCGCCGAGGGAGTCCGGGTCCCGGCCGATGCGCTTCTTGATGGAGAAAACGGCAGTTTCGTCTTCAAGGTCGATGGAGGCACGATTCACGCTCAGAAAATCGATATTCTGGCCAGGTCTCTGGACGATGCGGTCGTGACCGGCGATCTTTCGGTGGGTGATCGGGTGGTCGTGGCCAGGCCTTCGCGCCTGATGACCCTGGCCGAAGGGATGAAAGTCCGTATCGATGAATCGGCGAAGTAGGGGAGGACACCATGAATATTGTCGACTCCTATCTCAAGAAACCGCATTTGCTGACCTCACTGGTGCTGTTGGCGGCGGTCATCGGCTTCGTCGGCTACCGGAGCATGCCCGTCAATCTCTTTCCGGACTCCGAACGGCCGCAGATCGCGGTAGTGACGGTCTATCCCGGCGCCTCTGCGCCAGATGTCGAGGCTGAAGTCAGTCGGACCATCGAAAAGGAACTCAATACCATCGAGCAGGTTCGGCGGGTGACCTCGACCTCAAAGGACGAAGTCTCAGCGGTGATGGTTGAATTCGAATACGCCAAGGGCCTGGATTCCGCGGCAACCGACGTGGCCAATGGACTGCAGAAGATCAAGGCGAAACTTCCTCCGACGATTCGGCCGCCGATGATCTTCAAGGTATCCTCGGCAACCCCTGCGGTCCTGACCCTCGCCCTGACACCGAAAAAGGATTCGGTACTGGATCTTTCGATGATCCGGCAGCTGGCGGATAACGAGATCAAGGAACGCCTGCTGCAGCTTCCGGAAGTGGCCAACGTCGAGGTTTTCGGCGCCCATCAGCCGGTGATCCGGGTCTCCCTGGATCGGGATAAGCTCGAAAGCTACGGTCTGACGCCGATTGCCGTGCGGCAGCGGCTGATGGCCTATAACGCCAACCAGCCGGTCGGCCTCCTGATCGATTCGGATTCCCAGTTCCTGCTCAAGAGGACCGGCGAGTTCGAGCGCCTGGCCGATGTGGGCAGGATTACCGTGGCCGAAAGACCGGGAGGTGGTGCGGTTCACCTCGCCGATGTTGCATCGATCCATCGTGGAGTGCTGGAGCCCCAGAGTTCCTACCACGGAAACGGCAAAGCGGCGATTGCGGTCAATATCCAGCGTTCGACGACCGGTTTCGCTCTGAAGACCATCGCGGATGTCTCCTCGGTGTTGCCGGATCTGGAAAAGACCTACCCGGGAATCGATTTTTCGATTCCCGACACCCAGGGCGACCTCATCGAGCTTTCCGTCGGAAACATGCTGGACGCCCTGAGGGATGCCGTGATCATGACGGTCCTGGTGATCTTCCTCTTTCTTGCAGATTTCCGCGGGATGACCCTGGCGGCGATCTCCATTCCCTTCACCTATCTGTTGACTTTTGCCGTCATGTGGTTGATCGGCTATGAATTCAACATGGTGACCCTGACGGCGGTGATCATCGCAGTAGGGATGCTCCTGGATGATGCCATCGTGGTGCTGGAGAACATCGAACGGCACTACCACGACGTCGGTACGGATGTGCACGAGGCCGTGGTCGGCGGAACCCAGGAGGTCATGCTGGCGATCTTTTCCGGGACCTACGCCACCGTCATGGTGCTCCTGCCGATTATCTTTATCGGTGGTTTCGTCCAGACGGTCCTGAGACCCCTGTCGGTTTCCCTGGTTGTCGCACTGATGGCCTCCTATATCGTGTCCGTGACGGTTATTCCGCTGCTGGCGCCCAAACTCCTCAAGCGCTCCGAGGGCAGTGGGAGGAATCGCTTCGAGCGCATCGTCTATCGCGTTGACGAGTTTGTCGTTGAGCCCATTCGCGATTTCTATGTCCGTCTGACGAAAATCGCGCTCAATCATCGAGGTCTCTTCCTGCTGGTCGGCGTCATTCTCTTCGTTGTTTCCGCCAGGCAGATGCCCCTGGTCGGTCGCGATCTCATGCCCCCGATGGATACCGGGATCATCAAGATCAACTTCGAAACCGATGCCAATACCAACCTCGAGAGTACGGACTCCGTCATGAGCCGGATGGAGCAGATGATTCTCTCCCATCCCGAGGTGACCTCGATCTCCTCGGTCATCGGTTCGGAACCTGCGGTGATTTCCTTCGGGGCCGGTCGATTGGCCGAGCAGGGGAATATCACGGTTCACCTGGTCGATCGCTTCCACCGGAAGACTTCGATCTGGGACATGGAAGAACAGTTCCGGAAGGGCTTTCGGCAGATTCCCGGCCTCAAGAGTGTCGATGTCTTCGACTTCGGGGCCACGCCGCTTTCAACGATCCGGGCCTCGGTGGATGTCATGATCTCGGGACCGGACATGGAGGTGCTGGATCGCATCGGCAAAGATGTCGAGAATCGTCTGGAGAAAGGGCTCAAGGGCGCGACCTCGATCACCCGTTCCTGGACCCTGGACTCGGTTGAAGTTCAGTTCCACGCGGATCCGGAGAAACTTGCGCTCTATCGCATCTCACCGGCGGCAGTTGTCGGCCAGCTCGCAGGCGCCGTGCGCGGTTTTCCTTCCTCGGTCTTCCGGATTCCCAACCAGGACGGGCTCGCCTTATGGGTTCAGCTTCCCCGGTCTGAGAGAACGCAGGCCGAGCAGCTGGAGAGCTATCCCATCATGACCCCTGCCGGCCAGGTGCCCCTCGCCCAGCTTGGAAGCATCAGTCGACAGCCGGTGTCCTCGGTCATCACCCGGCAGGGTCTGCAGCGGACCCTGGATATCCAGGCCTATCGATCCAGGCAGCCGATCTCCCACCTCCAGGAGGACGTGGTGGCGGCTCTTCAGGGCATCGAGATGCCTCCGGGCTACCACCTCAGTCACGAGGGCGAGATCAAACAGATGAACGAGAGCTTCGGCCGCCTGGGCAAGGCCCTGGTGCTGGGCCTGGTGCTGCTCTATTTCTCGCTGGTGCCGGCCTTCAAATCCTGGATCCATCCGCTGACCATCATGTCGGCCATTCCTCTGGCCCTGATCGGGGCCTCCTGGAGCATGCTGATCGCCGGAAAGCACGGCTGCATGCCATCGATGATGGGCATGATTCTGCTGGCCGGAATCGTCGTGAAGAACTCGATTCTGCTGATCGATTTCATCGCGACGGCTAAGGAGCAGGGGCAGAGCACCACTGATGCGCTGATCGGCTCGGTGCGGATCAGAACCCGGCCCATCCTGATGACGGCGGTCGGCACCTCGGTCGGCATGATCCCGATCGCGATGGAGTGGGCGATCGGTCTGGAGCGGCTTTCCCCTCTGGCCATCGTCGCCATCGGCGGGCTCATGGTCTCGACCTTCCTGACCATGGTCTACGTGCCGGTGCTCTATTCCCTCTTTGAGGAGGGATCGGAGCGCTTCATGGGTCTCTTCGGGAAGAAAGATATCTCCCCATCTGAGGCATGAGACCGCGATCTCAGCTCAGATTTTATCTCCTCCTCTCTCCTCTCGCCCCCGCCGTCGCGGCGGGGGCACTTTTTGTTGCCTTCGGAATTCAGGGAGGACCGTGCTCAGTCTACCGAATTTTCAAGCGTCGGAGAGATGCGGTTTCTTCCCAGCTTCTTGGCTTCATAAACTCTCCGGTCAGCTTCCATGACCAGATGATTGGGCGCCTGATGAATGTCCGGAACCGTGGAGGCTACGCCGATGCTGACCGTGAGGTAGTCCGCCACGCTCGAGTTGCCATGGGGGATTTTCAGTTCCGCGATCCCCCGCCGGATTCCTTCTGCCAGTCGGAGCGCTCCTTCTAATGAGCTCTCCGCCAGGAGACCGACGAATTCCTCTCCCCCGTAGCGCGCCGCGTGATCTCCCGGTCTGTTGAGCCTTTCGGCGAATGCCGTCGCGACGATTTTCAGGGCATCGTCTCCTGCCAGATGTCCGTATCGGTCATTATATTGTTTGAAAAAGTCGATATCGAGGATGATCAGGGCGAGGGGAAGGCCTGAACGCTGATGGCGGCGCCACTCGGACTCGAGAGCTATCTCAAAACTTCGGCGGTTCGGCACGCCTGTCAAACCATCTCTCATGGCGAATTCCTGCAGCTTGCGATTGGCCTTCTCAAGATCCAGGGTCTTTTCTTTGACGAGGCGATCAAGTTTCTCGGCTCGACGGGATGCCTGTCTGAGACGAAAGCGATGAAGAAGCCAGACAAGACAGAGAAGGAGAGCTGCAGCAATCGCCATGACTGCGGGCTGTTGCCAGAAGTGGGGCAGGACGCGGAAATTGAGGCTCGTCGAATTGCGATTCCAGTCGTCCTCCAGATTTCCCGCCTGGACCTCGACTGAGTAGAGACCCGGATTCAGATTAGAAAAACTGAGAGTTTTCCGTGCTCCCATTTCGACCCACGGACGGCCATTCATCCGATAGCGGTAGCGGATCGCGTGGGAACTTCTGAACTCCGGAACTGTATAGTTGATTTCAATCAGCGGGTCATCGGGGTTGAAAAGGATGGGCTGATCAGTGGGCACATTCTCTTTTCCATTGCCGACCTCGGTGATGATGGGTTGGTCGGGGATCGGCAAAGTCTCAAGGGCTCTCACATCGACCGAGCTGAGCCCGTGTCTCGTGGCAAAGAAGAGTCGCCCCTGTCCGTCCTCCCAGGCTGAAGGTTCGCTTGCGCCGTTACATTCATGGGAAACCAGGCCATCAGCTTCATCGAAGACCCTCAGGCGCAGTTTCGACTCCTTGTGGTCGAGAAAAACCTGGAGGGGCCCACGCGAGAGCCTGATAATTCCTTCGGGAGAGCCCAGCCAGATATTCTGCATCTGATCTTCCAGGATGGAAAAGATGAAGTCGACCAAAAGCCCCTGGTCCATTCCTGCAGATGTAACGTTCCCACCCTGGAGAATTCCGAGGCCGTTGTCGCAGCCGACCCAGAGGATGCCCTGATCATCTTCAAAAATGGTGAAGATCTGGTTTCCGGGCAATCCATCCGACCGGGTGAATACCTGGCGACTCTCACCATCAATGCAGACGAGTCCGCCTTCCGTCCCGATCCACATCCGGCCGTCGGGCGACTGGTGCAGAGCACGGACTACCGGGTTCGGCAACTCCGCGATAAGCTCATCGGCGGCGCCCCGGCACAAACGATGAAGGCCGCTGTCGCTGGTTCCGACCCACAGACAACCCTGGCGGTCCTCAGCCAGGGCATTGACTACTGTCTCGGGCCGATGCTTCACGGCTTCGACCCTCTTGAAGCTCTCGCCGATCTTCCTGAAGAGACCTCGACGCGTTCCCGCCCAGAAGACTCCGTCCGTTGTCTTCAAGAGGGAGCGTACCTGAAATCCGTCAAGATACCGGCGATGTAATGGGAGCTTGAAGGGCCATTCGTCCCAGCGGTCCAGACCCTTCTCGGAACCGACCCAGTAGGCGCCGGTGTCGTCCTGGTAGACACTGAGGACAAAATCGTCGGCGAGGCCGAGTTTCGCATCAACCGAGATAACCGGGGCGCATCTGAGTTGGCAGAGTCCGCTCCTCGTTCCGACCCACATTTCTCCTTCGGCATCCTCAAGCAGGCTCCAGATGATGTTTGAACTGAGACCATCACTCCTGTCCAGGCTTCCGACACCCTCATCGGATACGATCACCAGACCCCGGCCCCTGGTTCCCGCCCAGATCATTCCCTGCCTGTCCCGGAGAAGGGACCAGACCGTTGCATCTCGCGGAATCGCGCCCGAAAGAGGAGGGTGAGTCAGTTCGTGTCCGTCAAAATGCTTGAGACCCTGAGACTGGGTGCCCAGCCAGACACCACCCCTGCCGTCCCGGCAGATGGCCCTGATGAATAGTCCAGTCAAGACAGGGCTTCCTTCGACGGCGCTGACCACGCCTCCCGAATAGCGGAAGAGCCCCTTTGAGCTTCCGATCCAGAGGATGCCCCGATCATCGTCCGGACAGAAGCTTCGAACCGGTTGGCGACTCATTTCCTCCGGTACTGGGACTCGATGGACCCTGTTTTCCCGAATAAAACAGAGACCGCCGTTGTAGGTGCCGACCCATATTCTGCCTTCGCGATCTTGAGCGAGTGCCCTGATGTAGGGGCCGGGCAGGCCATCCGCCTCAGACCACCTTCGGAAGCTCCCCTTGCTCCCGCGGAAAAGGAGGCCCGACTGCGTTCCGATCCAGAGATCGCCGGAGGCTGATGTTTGAAGAGCGGTCACATAGTGATTGACAAAGGCCTCGGTATTGAACCTGTTGAAGATGACCATGTCGGCCCCGTCATATCTGACGAGGCCGGCCTGGGTTCCGATCCACAGAAAGCGGTCGGAAGTCTGTGCCAGCGCAGTGATGCTCTCCTGAGGCAGTCCGGATCGTGTCGAAATGAGCTTGATGCTGAGTTTGCCGGGTTGAAGCTCAGCAGGGAGACCGAAGACCGGACAAGCGAATCCGACAGTAGAGGCCACCATCAGGAGGGCTTTGCGACATGAATGGCGCATGATTCGATCCTAACACGCCCTCGGTGAAGTTGGGACAATCGAAAGGCACGTTTCATCTTCTTGAGGAAACTCAGGAAGACAATATCATTTTTGCTGTTCTCCAGGGCTGGAGGTTTGAGTTTTTGAGATCGGTCCCGAGCCGGGCTGCTGTGAGATACTGTCCTCATGAGAGAAGCTGTACTCGTCAGTGCCTGCCTGTTGGGCCATCGGTGCCGCTACAACGCGGAAGTTCTCGCGCCGAGGGAGATTCCGGTTGACCCGGAGCTGATCGTTCCCGTCTGTCCGGAGGAAATGGGTGGGCTGCCGACGCCCCGGAGTCCTTCCTTTTTCGAGGATGAGCAGACCGGCGAGGAAATACTTAGTGGACAGGGCCGGATCGTGTCAGAGGAAGGGGAGGATCGTACGGAGGCCTTTCTCGAAGGTGCTCGAAAGACCCTGGAAATCGCACAGCAGCTTGGTGCACGGAAGGCCTTTCTCAAGGAGCGCTCCCCCTCCTGCGGCTGCAATGAGGTCTACATGGGTGATACGCGGGTTCCCGGGATCGGCGTGACGGCGGCCCTCCTGAGGAGAGAGGGAATCGAGATTATTCCGGTGGACTGAGTCAGCTCCGAACTGAAATTCATGCAGAGTACGAGGAGGAGGCAGAGACCCCCGCCCGCCCAAGGCATTCTCGCGCAAAGCACGCAAGGGTCGCAGAGGCCTCCGCCCACCCAGAGATATGAAGGCAGTACACGATTTTCACGCAGAGACCGAGGAGGGGGAGCCGAGATCGCGATTATCCCTCCCGGATTCCGCTCAAAGAACCACGATCCCACCGGCGCCTGCCCCTTCTCCGGCTCTCCGTTCCGGCTCCTGAATAGGTGTGCGGCTCCCGCACCGGTTTCTGCTCCCGCTCCCGCTCCGGTCTTCGGCTCCGGCTGCGGCTCCGGCTCCCGCTCCGGCCCTGAACCTGAGGTGAATTCCGCAGTGATTGGTCCGATGAAGTCCGAAAACCCATCATTTAGGGCAATGCTCTGGGCTGAAAGCCTTAGGGGCTCCTTCCTAAGCTATTCAGTCACAGGGCGTTACACGAAGTGCAAGACCCTCGTCAGGGCTGCTCGAAAGTGGGACGCGATCGGAAATCGACCTTTCCGGGAAGGTCCCGAAATATTGACAACAAAGACCGGCCTTTGAGAAACTGTAACCAGGAACAAGTTATGAGTTTGTGCTCGAATCACAGGGCGCCGAGGCAAGGGAGGATGGAATGAACCGGAACCTGAGGTCTATTGTGTTCGACTATCTGAAAACCGCAGTGGTCCTGCTGATGATCGCCTTTCCGCTGGGATTCATCATCAATTGCGGTGAGAGCGACTATACATCGGTGGAAGACAGTACCGACAAAGCCGTTGACAACAAGGTCTGGCATGCTAAATCCGAGGCCCTTGAGACTGCGGAATCCCGACTGGAAATCGGCATGGCCCTGATCCAGGGGGAAGAGAGCAGTGCGCAGATGCTGCAATGGACGCCTCCCGATGGGGCAACTTCCTTCCAGTTCATGGGGCTGACTCCGAGCAATCCTGCCGGGCCGCCGCCTTTCCTCTTCGAGAATCCACCGGTTCATGCGCAGGCGCCCTCGGAGCCGGATCTCCGGGTGAGCTACCTGCCGCCGGCCGCTTCGGGGCGGCAGCGACTCGTTGATACCTTTCTCGTGGCTGCGGCGTCCGGAGCCGAGCAGGCATTCAATGTCTCCCACGATGAAACAGGCAAGTTCTTCGAGTCCGGGGATGGGCAGGTTTCGGGGAGAACTCTGCAGGAGGCCGGGGGGATCTCCTGGCGATGGACGAATTGGCTCTACACCGATGCCTTCGACCTGGAAGAATCGCAGGCCGAAAGCCTGGTCGACTATCTCCAGAGCGGGGAGTTTTTCATTGGCCTGCGTTTTCCGGTGCAGCAGGAGACCAGCCCCCTGGATTACGAGGCGCCGGTGGTGATGAAGCCGGATGATATGCCCCATATCGCGATTCTTGATCACACGATGCCCTGGAGCGGCAATGATCTCAGCCAGGCCGTGGCCGATCTGGAGCTGGAATACGATCCCGGCCATCTGGAGTTTCTCGAGAACTCCCTGCCTGTTGAAGAGGGGACCCGTTGGACATCCATGCGTCCGAAGTCCGACCCCATCCAGATTGAGGATCGTTTTCCGCTCGATTCGGGTGACTGGGAACTCTTTACAACGGGCGTGATCGATCTCAGTGAGATGCAGGATTCCTGCCGGGATTGTGTGCTTGAAGTCTATTTCTGTCATGAAGGTGCAGAGGAGCCCGGTCTTTTCGATCTGCTGGCGACCAAGAGGATGAAGTCCTATCAGGGAGAGGGAATTACCTGTTTCGGACCGGTTCCCAAGCGACTTTTCGGAGCCGGCGGCTCGGGCGTTGCAAATCCCCCATTCAGCCTGACGAGCGTACCCCTGCTCAAGGTTGAACCTTCATCGCAGGTTTCTTTTTATGTGGAGGTCAATCCGCTCGGCGGTGCATCGGTTAATCTCGATTTTGATCTCCAATCCGCTGCCGGACTGAGCTGGAAGCTCTACGAGGGTTCGTGGGAGGAGCCGAATTTCAGCAGGCCGATCAATAGCGCCTACCATGTCGACTCTGCGGTGACCATCTGGGTCGTCGGTGATCTTCCGGCGGATGCTCAGGGTCTGGAGACGGTCAGACTGACGGCGAGCGATGCCTCGGATGCCTCGAAAAGCACCTGGACGGCAACCAGCATGTGGATCGGAGACTGGATTCCTCCGGAGACTGAAGCATGGGTCGCGTGGATCCCGGTGGCCAGTCACGCGGCGGGCGCCCAGGGCTCGGCGTGGAGGACGGATCTCGGACTGCTCAACCCGGGAAGCGCTGCGGCGGAGGCTGAAATCAGCCTTCTCAGCGGCGGCAATTCCACCTCGATGCAGCAGAGTATTCCGGCGGGCTCGCAGCTTATTTTGAATGACGTCGTGGATCAGCTGGGGATCTCAGGCGCCGGATCTTTGAAGATCACGGCGCCCGGCGCTCTCGTCATGACCTCGAGAACCTATTCCCAGGTGGGGCCGGCGGCCGACTGTTATCCCTCGGGCACCCTGGGTCAGAGCCTGGCCTCCAGCGATGACTCCCCGGTGTTGACGGCCGGCTCTTCGGCACTGATTCCGCAGCTGGTTGAAAACGGGGCCTATCGAACGAATATCGCCGTGACAAATACCGGAGACAACGAGGCGCAGGTCCGGGTCCATCTCCACGATGCGGGCGGAACGGAACTGACGAGCTATGATGTCAGCCTGGATCCCGGCCAGTGGAAGCAGGAAAATCAGCCTTTCAAGAAGAAGGCGGGTCTGACGAACATGTCGGCGGGTTACGCGGAAATCGAAGTGCTCTCCGGCGCGGGAATCGTCGGGTACGGTTCGGTGGTCGATAACATCACGAACGATCCGACGACGATCGCCCCTGTTCTCGCTTCGGCTGCTGCCCCATCGACCTGGATTCCGGTGGCCAGCCATGCCGGCGGAGCCAATGGATCGGCATGGCGGACCGATCTCGGCCTGCTGAATCCGGCGTCGACCTCGACTGAGGTGGAGGTGCGTTT
>JANTFG010000088.1 GCA_024763555.1 Thermoanaerobaculales bacterium | reverse complement strand
CAGATTTGGATTGGGCGATTGAGGGAAAGCGGAGGCGTAGCCTTGCCTACGTTGAGTATTTCCAGATTGAGCCCGAGCCGAAGATGTGGTGCAGATGAGATGCGAAAAGCGGAAGTAATTTTTTCGCGGGCCATTAGCTCTCAGGACAAAATCCCACCGATCACGCAGCCCTTTCACGCCGGCGCCCCTGGACTCCCCTCAGTGAGATATTCACGATGGCGGACAGCAGCACGATTGCACCCAGCCACTGAACGGGTGTCAGAACAGTCCCGTTCACCAGATAGTCCAGGAGCACCGCGCTCAGGGGCAGGCAGAGTTCACAGATCGTCGCCACGGTCGCCCGGATGTGCTGCAGACCCCAGTAATACAGAACAATCGCCGTCGTGCCGCTCGTCATCCCGATGATGATCACGAAGAGCCATTGACGCAGACTGACGGAGGCGAAGGGGAGGTGAAGGCCCATTGTCGACAGACAGGCCAGCAGAGCAAGACAGGTCGTCACCGCGTATCGCCCAAAAGTCGCCGTTCTCACATCGACCGAAGTGATCAGCATCTTGCCCAGGGTCGTTGCCGCTCCAAAACACGCGGCCGCCAATAAGGCCAGCCCCGCCGCGAGGGGAAGCTGAGTTCCACCATCAAAATGGGGCGGATGGAAACCGAAAATCATCAGGTAGGCCCCCGCCAGGGCCAGGCACGCCTTCCCGAGAAAGGACATGGTCACCTTTTCCTTGAGAATCACAGCCGCCAGAAGGATCGCGAAGACCGGTTGAAGCTTCTGCAGAAGGACCACGACGCTGAGCATGTTGAACTGGACAAGAAACAGAGCCTTGACGATCGCAACCGTGCCGACGAGTCCACCGGTCGCAGAGACCAGAAGGAGTGCAAAAAGCACTTTCGGAGGCTGACGCCCGAGGTCCTTCCATGTGGAAAATAGAATGGGCTGCATCACAATCAACGGCACGAGATGAATGAGGAAAACAACAAACAGGACCGGAAGTCCGGCGAGCCGAGGTGTCAGTACGACCCCGTCCATCCCCCACAACGCAGCGGCGAGACAAACGGCGGCTGCCCCGAGAGGGGCCCTCGGCGACCTCATGGACACTCGCCTAAAGCTCCACGCCCATGGGTTTCTTCAGGGCCAGCGCAATGACCATGGTCATCACGAAAAAGAGGATCATCCAGGCCCACTGGCTCTGCATCTCCAGTCCCAGGAAGGAAACCACGGCCTCAGGGTAGCTGACATTGATCTTCTGAACAAAAGAAGCTCTCCCGAAAGGCTCTTCAGAGGGCCATTCCAGCTGAGCCACAAAGTCCCTCCCGGGTCTCTCGGGCGACAGTCTGCCCCGCCGCCCCCCCACTCTGAGGGTCTTTGTTGCCTCCTGATCCCCTTTCCGAAAACGCAGAAGGTAGTCACCCGGAAGATCGGCCCTGATCCTCCATGCCATCTGGTGCATCTCCGGCGCCCAGACGCCGGGAGTCTCCGCCGTCAGGCCGGAAGGAAGCTCCAAACGCAATTCGTTCCCGACCTCCGCCTTCAAGGTGGCGATAACGAGCGCCTCCTCTCCCGGCCGGAGGGCCCGAAATCCGTAAAAGGCGTGCAGGTGAACCATCATGAGGAGGGTGGGCGGCAGAATCCAGATCATCGGTTTCAGAGAGAGGGCCTGGTACTTGAGGACATGCCCAAGGATCTCCCATTGCGCACGAAGAATCGCGCGGATGTCGTCGTTGAAGAGACGAATTTCAAAAAGACAGGCATAGATCTTGTCTTTCGTGGCCGAGATCGCATCCTGGTTGGAGAATTTCTTGAAGGCCCAGAGTGCGAAGACCGAAAGAGGAATCGCCCAGATCAGGCATACCAGCCACACAGGCCAGTCACCCATCAGGGCGTTGGTCGCATCAAAGATGGGCCGCAGAATGGAATTGAGTGCTTCCATCAGCTACTACGACTCAGGACATGTATCCGAGGCCCTGGAGCCTCTTCTTGATCTCTTCCTCGGAATCTGCATCTTCGAGCTGAGCCAGCTCCTTCTCCAGAGCATGAGTAATGAACTCTTCCGGCGAGGCATATCCCGCAATCTCTGAAAATTTGCGAATCCTGTCCACCAGGCTCTTTTCCAACTTAATCTTCGAAGTTCCGAACATCTATCCTCCTCAGGCCCCGGCTCGGCGGAAGGATGCGGGATGAATCAATCCCCTGCCTTCCATGTGCGGCGCCTTTTCAAGTCCAAAAAGATTGAGAATCGTCGGCGCGAGGTCAACGATATGCGGATTCTCGACATCGACCGGGTCGGAACACAGGAAAATCCCGGGAACGAGCCGCGGGTCGATGATGTGATCTCCACTCCAGGCCTTCGTGTTATCTTCAAATATTTTCCCGGCAACCTTCCCGGAAGCGCAATCCCAGGAAATCCTGTAGCCATGGTTATAACCGAGCAGGAGATCCGGGGCGTTACCCTTATATGGTCCCCGATAGGTCAAATCGGTATCAAAGGCCTCGTTGATGCCGACCTCATCCTTCTCGTCATCGCGGAGCCCTGAGAGCTTTTCGATCAGCTCTTTCTTCAGGGCTTCCACCTCTTCACCTGCTTCCACGATGCCGTGCTCCTCCCGACCCCGGATGTTGAGGAAAAGCCCGACGAGACCTACTGCATAGGCCCGCGTTTTCGACCAGTCCACATCCTGAAGCCACTCCGTCGAGCCGTCGGTCCCCTCCTTGAGATGGAGATAACCCTCCTTCAGGAGCCAGGCATTGATGTTGACGCCGCGACGGAAGGAGCTGAATCCATGGTCGGAAAGGACGATCAGGACATCATCCTCCCTGAGCCTGTCCATGACGCGGCCGATCAGGGCATCGTTCTTCTCATAATGCTCCCGGATCGCGTCCTCGAATCGGGGATCCTCGGCGCCTTCCGGAGCTGCAGGATGGCCCTCCTCGGCGTATCGCCAGTACATGTGTTGAACCCGGTCGGTCGCATCGAAGACCGTGACCAGACATCCGCTCCGCAACTTATCCAGGGCCGTGAAAAACATCTCTTCACGTTCCTGCTCAACGTCCTGAGTCTGGGTCCAGAAGGCACGATCATCCGTAATCTTCTCATTGAGCGCCCAGGTATCTTCCGCCAGGCCGAGGGTTGCGAACTCTCCGATTCTCTTCTCAAGGTAGGTGCTGTAGTAGGAAGGATGGGAAATCGGCATGGCCGGCTTCTCCGGTTCGATATTGATCGGGGAGAAATAGAGAGAAACCTCTTTTTCCATCTCCGTCAGCATCAGACGTGAAAGCCCGGCCACCTTCATCCCCGGCACGACGGAGAACTCCAGCTTGAGGTAGTCCGAAAGAGTTCCCTGCTCAAGGGGAAAAACATCGCCGCCGATCTTCAGTTCCGCCTTCTTCCGCTCCCGATCCAGTTTGAGTTCGAAAGGAATCTCCATCGGCGGATCACCCTTGATCAGAATATTCTCCGGTCCAAGGATTTTTCCCCTGTAATGATCGCCCTCCCCTTCCAGTGGCAGTCTCATCCCACCTTCCTGGAAGGATTCGTCCGACTGCCTCGTACTGAAGAGCATGAAAGTTCCCTGGGTTCCCAGGAGATCGGGAATACACATCGCCCCCATCTGGGCGCCGTAGAATTTTTCAGGTGGAAAGGTAATGGGCACACGGAGGATCGTACTCCAGATATGGTGCTCACCAAGAACCTTCCAGAAGGCTTTCGACTTCCGAAGGAGACGAATCTCGGGTTTTGACATCGGAATCTTGAACTTCCCGATCTTGAAAAATCGTTCCACGGAACCGATATGTGCCGAGGAGAGTCGCGGCAGGTAGGTTCGAGGATCCCGGTCGAGAAAATCGAAGATATTGTGCTTCCCGGGATTCACGCCTGTAGCAAAGGTCGACCAGGCAACCGGCGTAATCGAAGGGTAGGTTGTCTGGAGTTTCGAGTAGCAACCCCTCTCGGCGAGCCTGGAGAAATTCGGCATCTTCCCCTCGGCCATCAACTTCTCCGTCATCCGTGCATCCTGGCCGTCAAAGCCGACGACAATGACCCGTTTTGCCAGTGCTTTGGCCTTGCTTCTGCGCCGGAGCATCCTCCACAGGGTCCGAAATGGAAGAATCAGGAGAGAAACACCGGCAAGGATCATCGTGGCGAAAATGACGAAAAAGGAACCCAGAAGCGCAAATCCAGCCCCGGGTCCGACATAGGCCTCCGCGCTCGCAGCCCACATCAGGACGAGCAGGAGCACCGTCGTTTTCAAAAACAGCTTCAAGATCTCAAACCTCCTTCGGGCGACCCGGAGAGCCGGGCTGGGCCCGCATCCATCCGATTCCCGGTCTCAACACGGGCCGTCCGTGGCAGGGAAGTATACCGGAGCCGGCCCGGAGGCGGTACTATCTCAGGGTGAAAAAGGGACGTATTCCGATTTCAGCAGCGATCTTGGCCTCCGCGGCCCTGATCCTCCTTGTCAATTTCCTCTTTGCAGGCTTTGTGCGGAATGAGAAAACTCTCTACGCATGGGATCACGTCGCCTACTGGTCGATGAGCAGGAATCTTGCGCAGGACTTCCAGCGGGCGCCCGCTGAGGCGATCTCCGAGACCGCCGCATCAATCTGGAGAGACGAAATCAATCTCCTCCCTTCGGTGCTCCCGGCCCTTGTCATGGTCCCGGCGGGCGAAAGTCGCACGGCATTCATCCTTGCTCTGCTGGACCTCTATTCGATTCCCGCTCTCCTTCTGGGCTTCCTTCTCTTTCTCAGGCTGAGCGGGGAGAAACCGGGATCCGGACTGCTGTTCTGGATCGCCGCCGTCCTGCTCATTCCGGCTTTCTGGCAACCCCTGAGTCTTGGCTATCCCGGCAGCGGCGGGATGATTCTCGCCTTTCTCATTCTCTCCCTGGCCTGGTCCTGCAGGGAGTCCGCCGGTGATGATGAGAGCTCCCAGGACCGATTGCGGCTCCTGGCCATGGGGCTCCTTCTTGCATTTCTGACCCTCTTTCGACGCTGGTGGGCCTTCTGGAGCCTGAGCTTTTGTCTCGTCTGGGCAGGAGAACTCCTGATTCGTGCCGTCATAGAATTTCGAAAAAATCGAGCGGGAGCTAAAATTCTCATCCGCCGCATGCTCAGCCTCGGCCTCTCCGTATTTGTGTTTCTCCTGCTGATCGGAGGACCGAGGATCCTCGCTGTCGCCCGAACAGACTACGCCGGAAAGTTCGTTCACTACAAGGCTCATCATGGAATCGCAGGCGCATTCAGCCTCCTGCGGGACGAATTCGGTCTCCTCGGGATCCTGATCCTGGCAGTCGCCTGGCTGATGCTTCTGATTGACAGAAAATGGCGTTCAAAAGCGCTCTTTCTCACGATCCATTCTCTATTGATCGCCGGCCTGTTCTTCAGGGTCCAGGACCCCTCCCCTCAGCACTGGTACCTGCTGATGCCGGCCTTTCTCCTGATCTCGGCAGCAGGATTGCAGCTCTTAACACGAAGGCTCCAGGGACAACTCTCCCACACAGTCCCCGCCCTCGTGATCAGCACGGGAATCCTGCTCAGTGGCCTCAGTCTGGGCCTCCCCTTTCCAGGCGGGCGGCTCGGGCCGCGATTGAGAATCTACCCGGCCCAACGGCCCGATATCGACGAGATCCGGCGGCTGATGGCATTCCTCGATGAACGGGAGGAGGCGGAGCCGGGTTGGATCTACGTCCTTTCGGGAACAGGAGATCTTCCCGAATCAGGCCTCGCCTTTATCAATCTCTCTCTCGGAGAACACTTCCGGAGCCCAGCCTTCATCCTTCAAACGCAGCAGGTCGACCTCCGGGACGGTTTTCCACGCGGTCTCTTCCGTGCCCGCTACGTCCTCGTCCCGAAGCCGCCCCAGTATCGTGGCAGAACTCAGAGGGTCATCCAGCTGCCCGCGGAGGACTTCGATGAGAAGACCGGAATCGCCTCGGCCTTTGCTGCCGTCGGCCGGGAGTTCCAGCTCCAAAATGGATTAAAGGTTCAGGTCTTTGAGCGCATTCGACCCAACAGCGAGAAGGAGATCGAGACCTTGAGCCGGAGACTCCGCTCTTTCTATCCCGATACGCCAAAGGTGTGGCAGTATTTCTGATCAGCAGTCCTCGACGACATGCTCCAGCCCAATATCGAGCAGCATCCGAACGTGCTCATCAAGCAGCGAATACTCGACATTCCGTCCGAGACGCTTCGCCGAAACCAGCCTGCGATCTCTGAGAAGACCAAGCTGATGTGAGACCGCCGAGATGCTCAATCCCAGCTCTTCCGCCAGGGGCCCCACCCCAATACTCTCGGCACAGCAGAGCGCCTGGAGTATCCGAATTCGAGTCGGGTCGGAAAGTGAGGAATAGAGCCTCGCGAGACATTCAATCGCCCGCTCATCCAGGCCTTCACAAATCCCCGCTCTCTTAGCACCGTTCTCGTCCATACTCCCATCCTTTCCAGCTGACCGCATGGTCGCCGAAACCATCATACGCTCTTTCTGCGATTCTCGCTCCAGATCGGCCTTCTGCCCGGAACCAGTGCTCCCCGCCCCACAACACGGATCTTACTGAATATAGCCGAGGCTCTTGAGCTGCTCCAGAGTATCCTCGTCGAGATTCTCGGATTTCCGGTCGGGATCAAGCGAGGCCGCCGCCACCATCTTCGACCAGGCGCCCAGATGCTCCTCAAGGACTCTCGCACGCTCGGGGAATTGTGATGACAGGTCTTTCAGACACAGTGGATCTGAGGCAAACTCACAGAGAATAGAATTCTCGCCCACCCTTCGCATCTGCATTCCATCCATCACGACGGCTTTCATGCCCCCTTTGAGATCAGACTCGGAGAATGCGACATACGGTGGCTGTCCCTGGCCTTCGATGAGCGCCCCAAGATCGCTGCCCTGGCTTTCTACGGGGATCTCCAGTGACATCATCTTCTCAAGAGTCGGGGCCAAATCCATCAACTCGACGACCCTGGAAATATCTCCTCCATGATCCTCTCCGGGCCTGTGCATCAGGAGAGGAACGTGGGTCACGGCCGGCGCGAGTGTCTCGGAGAACACTTCGCCGCCCTCACCAAGGGCCATTCCGTTGCTTCCAAAAAGGAGGACCGTGGCCCGATCCATCATGCCCCGGTTCTTCAGGACCCTCAGCAGGGCACCGACTTCAGCATCCACACGCCCAAGAGCCGCTGCATAGGCTGAATGCAAGGCCTCGATTTCGGCTGATGTGAGACTTTCACCCGCATGTTCCGCCGGCGCCAGGCTCCGCCCACTGAGTTTTGAAAGCAGGGCCTCCTCAAGATCGCCTTCCAGGATCGCATCCTGCAGCGACCAGCCCCCGGCCAGAACAAGAAGCTTCTGGTCCGGATGCGCGGAGAGAAAGCCGTCGACCGCCTCTTCAAGACCGCTTTTCCGATGGGAGAATGTCTCAAAACCCTGAGCCAGTCCGTGATCTGCCGATCCTTCTTCTCCATCCAGGAAGGCTGCCGTCGCGTAACCCGCCGTCGACGCCGCTTCCGCCAGCGTTGTCGCCTCTGAAGCCAGGTTCTGGCCAGGCTCCACCAGACCGTTGGTCGTTGGATACAGGCCGCTCAGCAGTGCTGCCAGAGAGGCATCCCTGCTGGCCGACTGGGACCACGCCTGTTGGAAACGAAGAGAAGAAGAGGCCAGTTCGTCGATGGTCGGGGCCAGGGACTTTTCCGCACCGAATGCCTTCAGGGCATCCACCCGAAGTCCATCGACACAGATGAGAACGACCGAAGAGTCACCGGCGGCGCTCTTCGCAGCACGCTCAGTCTTTCCACCCCCACCGCAACTCCCGCTGAACATCAGGGAGGATCCGAGGGCGCCAAACATCAGCAACAGGGACAACTTTTTCAAGGACATCTCAACTCCTCAGCCGGAGAGTCCGGCAAACGACCGACAGTATAACCCAGGCTTCGTGATTCCGATCGATGTTCAGCTGATTGCGAACAGAATCGACGCGGCTTGCGTATGATGGAGTGGATGCGAAGAAACCGTCGGCAACGCGCCGTCCTCCTGGCGCCGGGTATTCTGGCCTTTCTCATTGCGACCTTCTCGGTCGTCGACATGATGCTGCCCAAGCCCTATGACGGGGTCGTTCTGGATTCCGACCATCCGGGTTCTTCGATCGTCCGCAACGTCGTTCCCTCTTCCGGCGCGGAGAAAGCCGGCATCTCCCCCGGCGATACCATCCTCGGAATCGATCGGACCATGCTCAAGGGCCTTTCGAGCGCTCAGCTCATTCTCAGCCGGCACAAGATCGGGGAAGAGATCAGCTACCTCATCCGATCCGGAGGACGGCGCCTTCCCAGAGGCCAACTTGAAGAGGTCAGGGTTCTATTGGGCCGAAGAAGCATCTGGGATGGATCCTACCTCTACGCGGTTCTTCTGGGCTTCTGTTTCTTCCTCGTGGGCGCTTTTGTTCTCCTCCGTCAGCCAAAACTGCCCGTTTCGCGGATTTTCTTCAACATGTGCGCCCTCTTTATGCTCTTCCTGGTCTGTCGCCTCAGACCTGCGTCCTACTCCTGGGTAGATTCTCTGGTCCTGACGACGGGAACCGTGGCGCTCCTCCTGTTGCCGGCGGTATTTCTTCATTTCTTCCTGGTCTTCCCCAAACCCATCTGGGAGTGGCGTCACGACCCTCTCGCACGACTCGTCGGCTGGCTGGCCCGTTTCAACAAAAATCTGCTCCCACTGTACCTGCTGCCTCCTATCGTCTATGCGCTTGCCGTTTTCTGGGCGCATCGTCGGGGAAACACACTTCCCCTGATCTCAGGCGCGCCGGCCCCAAACTGGTGGGTCATGGTCGTCTACATGATTCTGGGCCTGGGCGCGCTCGGTATCAGTGCCGGAAAACTCCCCGATGCTCGTCAGCGCCGCGGAGCCGGTATCGTCTTTTTGGGTGCGCTCTTTGGAATCCTGCCCTTTGTCGTCCTGGCCGTCGGCTTTCCTTCCTTTCTTCACACCGAGCGTTTTCTTTCCTACGGCGTAGCCCCGCTCATCCTCGTACCACTGACTTTCGCCTACGCGATTGTCCGGTTCCAGCTTCTCAACATCCGCGTCATCCTCCGGAAGAGCATCCTCTATACCGTGACAACCGCTTTTGTCACAGCCCTCTACGCGCTCGCAATTGCCTTTGCAAATCACATTTTCCGGGGCACTGCCATCGCATCCTCGATTTACTTTCCGATCTTTTTTGCCCTCGCCATCGTGCTGCTTTTTGAACCGCTGCGTCAGCATCTTCAGGAACCTGTAGACCGCTTTTTCTTTGCGGAGCGCCACCGTCTTCAGGAAGCAATGGTCCGCCTCGGCGAGGCTATGACGGATGAGGTCGAACTGGGACCGATCGTCACACAGCTCGTTGATCGCCTCCCTGAACTGCTCCACCTTCACTTTGCCGCACTCTACATTCTCAGAAATAGACGGCTCTACCGGATTGCCGGGCCGGAAAGCCTCCCACCGGAGCTGCCCGCAAACGACATTCTGTTCAGACACCTCAAGGGGCATGCCTCGCTCCTCCGCATCGGCGATCTCGCTCCCATCCGTCTGCTCTCCTCTCAGGTCGACGAGATCGGAGAACTCCTCTCACGGCACGAGGTCGAGATGCTGGGACTTCTGGCAAGCAGCCGGAGAAACGTCGGACTGATGCTCCTCTCCGACAGCGCCGGACAGACTCGGCTGGAGCGGGAAGAGGAGGAACTCCTTCGGGCCCTTCTTCACCAGGCTTCGCTGGTGCTGGAAACCAGCCTGCTCCTGGAGGAGAAGACCCGGCAGGCGGAATTCGAGCGCGAGCTGAAAATCGCCTCCAGCATTCAATCATCTCTGCTCCCGAAGAAGCTTCGATCGATTCCCGGCTGGGAGCGGGCGGCCCGCTGTATTCCGGCCCGGGAGGTCGGCGGCGACTTCTTCAGCGAACTCCCGTGCCCGAGCGATCAGGGAGGCGCCCTGATCTACGGCGACGTTTCCGGAAAATCGATTTCAGGGGCACTGATGATGATGGCCGCCCACGAAATTCTGAACGCCATCGCGCTGGGTCATCCGGATGCGGAGGATCTCCTGCGCCTGAGTAACGAGAGACTCTATGGGATGCGCGACCGAAGCGGTGGCCGGGAGGCGGGACGTTTCGTCGCCCTCGGCTACCTTGGGTTCCCGGAGAACTCGGGTCGGCTCCGCTACGGTCTTGCGGGGCAGCCCTCCCCTCTCATTCTGAGGAACAAGGGTACGATCGAAGATCTCCCCCTGCCTCCCCACCGCATTCCCCTCGGTGCGCTCAGCCTCGACGGAAAACGTATTCTCGAGACCACCCTGGATCCCGGAGATCTGGTCCTGGGTTATTCCGACGGCGTGACTGAAGCCCAGAATCCCGATGGCGCATTCCTCGGTGAGGACGGCCTCAGGGAGATCCTCGCCGGATGCAGGGATCTTCCCTGCGAGGGTGTTCTGAAAAAAATCACACATGACATCCAGCAGTTCACCGAGGGCAGGGCGCCCTACGACGACATCACCCTCGTGGCCGCTCGGCGGATCGACTGACCATCACCTCAGGCCGCAGTCCGGGTCCGCCTGATCAACAACCAGAGAAAGAAAGGCCCCCCCAGAAAAGCCGTGATGATTCCGACCGGCAGCTCCAGAGGAAAGAAAATCAACCTGGCCGCCGTATCGCAGACAACGAGAAACAGCGCCCCGAAGAGCATGGATGCGGGAACCAGTACCGCGTGTCGATTTCCGACGAGAATCCGACAGATATGGGGCGCCATCATCCCGACGAAACCGATGGGGCCACAGACCGCGACGACACCGGCAACAATCAGGGATGAACCCAGAAAGATCGCCTGTCGACTCCTGGCCACGTCGACGCCCCGACTCGCTGCGATCTCCGAAGAGATACTCAGGAGATCGAGGTCCCTGGTCCTCCAGATGAGAATGAGGCTTCCGCTGAGAAGAAAGGGAAGAAGCCAGAGAATATCCTGCCATTCGGCACCGGCCAATCCCCCCATCAACCAGCGCATCAGACGGAAGGAGTCCGTCAGGCCGGAGCTGTACTGAATCAGCAGGATCATGCTGGAGAAAAAGAAGGTCATCGCAACTCCCGCGAGCAGAAGAACGATCGGGGAGAAATCGGGACGGAGACGGGCGGTAAGCCAGACAACACCGACTGCGATGAGGGCGCCCAGCAGCGCTCCCGCACTCAAACTCCCGTCAAAGGCAAAAAAATAATGAAATTGCAGCGCAAGAGCCGCACCGAAAGCAGCTCCACTGGAAACTCCCAGGGTGTACGGAGTGGCCAGAGGATTCCGGAACATCCCCTGGAATGAAACTCCTCCGAGGGCCAGACCGGCCCCGCAGAGAAAGGCCGCAATGACCCGGGGCGCCCGTATCTTCCAGAGAATAAAGCTCTCCACTCCTCCACCTTCAATCAATCGACCAATCCCTTCCAGTCCCTCAGAACCCAGGAGCACAGCCCCCAACAGGACCAGCAGGGCGCTGCAGCTGAGAATCAAGATCCGCCCCTTCATCGCGGCGCGAGCTCCGCAAGGATCATGGATCTCCGCTTCCCGCCTCTTTCGATGAGGCGAAAGGGCACCTCGAAGACCTCCTCCAGTTTTTCAGGCCGGAGCACCGCATCCGGAGTTCCTTCCTCAACGAGACGTCCCTCTTTGAGAACGAAGATCCGGTCGGAGAGGCTGGAAGCCGCGTTGAGATCATGGGTCACCATCACACAGGTATAGCCATCCTGCCGATGGAGGCGGTCCAGCAGGGCTAAGACCTGCAGCTGATGTCGATAGTCCAGAAAGGAGGTCGGTTCGTCCAGGAGCAGAAGATCTCCTCCCTGGGCAAGGGCGGCCGCAATCAGCACCCGCTGTCGTTCACCGCCGGAAAGCGAGAGGAGCCGGCGATCGGCCAGTGCAGAGATCTCCGTCCTTTCCATCGCTCCATGAACAGCCTTCAGATCCGCCGGTCCCAGGCTCTCCCAGGGCCCGAGATTGGGGTATCTGCCCAGTTCGACGAAGGCCTGAACGCTGAAATCCAGCCCCCCGGGGTCTCCCTGCGGGACGTAGCTGATCTTCCGGGCGATCTCCCGCCGTCGAATCGCCTCAAGGGACCTCCCCTCGAAAAGGATCTCGCCTCTTGATAGCGGAACGAGCCCGTCCATCGCCCGAAGCAGGGTCGTCTTTCCCGCTCCATTCGGCCCGATCATCGAGACGAATTCACCCCGATGCAGCTTGAGATCGAGTCCGGAGAGAATTTCCCTGTCCGACATCTTAACGACGAGTTCCCGGACCTCCATCAGTGCGCCGTCGATCATGACTCTCCCGGATGCAGGACACGGCAGAAAGCCTCCAGGCTCTCGACCACTCTCGGCCCGGGAACTGTCAGCCAGGCTTCGCTCATGAGATGGATTTTCCCTGCGCGGAGCGCGCGCAGCGGAGCGAGAGAATCCCAGTCCCGGAGCAGCTGCCGGGAATCAAGCTTCAGTTCCGGACTCGTCGTCACCAGATCGATCACGACATCCGGATCCAGCGAGAGAATACCCTCGCGGCTGATCTCCGGATAGGGGCCATGCCCATCTTCCGTGACGACATTAACTCCCCCCGCGAGCCGGAGCAGATCGTCATAGAGGCTTCCGGGGGCCGCCGCCCAGACCATCCTGACGGCCTCCCCCGGGTTTCGGCCGACGACCACGAGAGCACGGGGCTTCGGCTGATCCCTGACTCGGGCTGAGATCTCCGCCAGCCGATTCTCGACCCGCTTCCTGAGGATTCTCCCGACTCCGGGATTCCCACAGGCCGATGCAATCTGCTCAAAACTCCCGAGCACGGCGCTCAGATCGTGCTGGTCGATCCGGACACAGGACAGACCAAGGCTCTCCGCCCGGGATTGAATATCTTCCTGCGACTCCATGACAAGCATCAGATCCGGCTTCAGGCGGAGAATCGCCTCCCAGTTCGGATCGACGTAACCCCCGACGCGAGGCAGCTTCCGGGCGGCCTCCGGCACCCTGTCAAAGCGACCGACGC